>CAXTTW010000152.1:0-6378 GCA_964247255.1 uncultured Acidobacteriaceae bacterium | reverse complement strand
GGCGGCTTTGGGGCGGCATTTAAAGCCCAATTGCCGGCGGGGCCGGGCGTCCCATAATCTATAGGTGTGGCGGGGGCGGCGCTGCCCGTCTGGGATGGGCATGGCTCTGGCATGAGCCTGGATGCATCGCTCACCCATCGACAGTCAGGGCTGAACCCTTGCCGGCTGGGCAGGCGTGAGCTTGGTTTTAGAAGCAGAGGAGAGTTCCGAGATGTCGACGTTTATTCCGAGCGCGCTGGACACCGACCGCAAGTGGTTTGTGGTCGATGCAAGCGGCAAGACGCTGGGGCGGCTGGCCACCGAGGCCGCCAGCATCCTGGCCGGCAAGCGCAACTCCAGGTACGTGCCGTATATTGACATGGGCGACCATGTCATCGTTCTGAACGCCGAAAAAGTCCGGTTGACGGGCTTGAAGTCCGAAAAGAAGGTGTACCGGCGGTACACGGGCTTCCCGGGCGGCCTGCGCGAGGAATCGTTCCTGCGCCTGTTGAACCGGCGTCCGGAGAAGGTGATTGAGGAAGCCGTCTTCGGCATGCTGCCGAAGACCAAAATGGGCCGCCAGATGGGGACCAAGCTCAAGGTGTACCGGGGCGACAAGCACCCGCACCAGGCGCAGATGCCCGAGGTGCTCGAAGTGGAAACCCGGCTCGGGAAGGGAAGGGCGTCTTAAATGGCGGACTTGGTTCAGTACTACGGAACGGGGCGGCGCAAGTCGGCGATCGCGCGCGTGTTTCTCAGGCCCGGCAACGGCGGCTTCAAGGTCAACGGCAAGGCGCATGAGGTCTACTTCGTGACCGAAGAGCAGCGCATCTCGGCCAAGCGGCCGCTGGCGCTCACCGAGCTTGGCGGCACCTTCGACGTGATCACGACGGTTAAGGGCGGCGGCGTCGCCGCCCAGGCTGACGCGGTCAAAATGGGCATCGCCCGCGCCCTCCTCGAGTTCAATGCCGAGCTGCGGCCCACGCTGAAGACCGAGGGCCTCTTGACCCGCGACGCGCGCATCAAGGAGCGCAAGAAGTATGGGCAGAAAGGCGCCCGCAAGCGGTTCCAGTTCTCCAAGCGCTAGATTTCAGCTGTACCCCGGACCCGGTTCCGGCAACTCAACTCTCCCGGCAACGGGATCTAATCGGGGCGTCGGCTCCCGATGCAACTTACCTAAGGAGGCTGTTTGGCAACCATCACCATGAAGGAACTGCTTGAGGCGGGCGTCCACTTCGGACACCAGACCAAGCGTTGGGACCCGCGCATGAAGGAGTACATCTTCGGCGAGCGCAACGGCATTTACATCATCGACCTGCAGAAGACGCTCAAGATGTTTAAGGACGCGTCGAAGTACGTGACCGACCTAACCTCGACCGGCAAGGTCGTCCTGTTTGTCGGCACCAAGCGCCAGGCGCAGGACGCGATCGCCGAGGAGGCGAACCGCTGCGGGATGTTTTACATCAACCAGCGGTGGCTGGGCGGCCTGCTCACCAACTGGGTCACGGTCCAGAAATCCGTGAAGCGGCTCCAGGAACTGGACGAGATGGCCACCGACGGCCGCTACGATCTCCTGACCAAAAAGGAAGTCATCAAGCTCGAGCGCGAGCGCAAGCACCTGCAGGCCAATTTGGCCGGCATCAAGAACATGAAGCGTCTGCCGGACGCGATCTTCGTCGTCGATTCGAACGCCGAGGCGATCGCGGTCAAGGAAGCGCGCAAGCTGGGCATCCCGGTGGTCGCGGTGGTCGACACCAATTGCGACCCTACCGTGGTCGACTACGTTATACCTGGCAATGATGATGCGCTGCGCGCGATTCGCCTGTTTACCTCGAAAATCTCCGACTCGATCATCGAGGGCGTTCAGATGGCGACCGACAAGCAGTACATGGACATCGCCGGCGTCGCGCCGGAGGCGGCCTTCACGGAAGCCACCTTCGCGGGCGGCAGCTTGGAATCGGGCGCGGATACCTCGGAGTCGGCCGCGGGCGAGCCTGAAGTGGTCGACCTCGAGTCGGTCCTCGGCGGCGGCATCCGCAAGGCCCCGGTCTCGGCGGGCCTGATCGCGGAGCCGGAAGCAGTCCAAGGCACGGTCTAGGCTTTTCGCGGGAAGGCAAAAGGGCGTGGTCCGGTTTCCGGTGCCGCGCTCTTTCCATGTAAGGGACAAGCGGCGCCCGGGCGGCGCGGAAAAGGTTGAACACAGTGGCGGAAACGACAGAAAAAATCCCATCGAGTCTGGTCAAGGAGCTGCGCGAAAAGTCCGGCGCCCCCATGGGCGATTGCCTCAAGAGCCTCCAGGAGGCCAAGGGCGACATGGAAGCGGCATTCGTGATCCTGCGCAAGCGGGGCATGGCGTCGGCGGCGAAAAAAGCCGCGCGCGGCACCAACGAGGGCGCGGTCGGCACCTACATCCATGCCGGCGGCAAGATCGGCGTGCTGGTCGAGATCAACTGCGAATCCGACTTCGTCGCGCGCACCGAGGACTACCAGGATCTGATCAAGGACATCGCGATGCACATCGCCGCGACTGATCCGCGCTACATCCGCCGGGAGGACGTGACCGAGGCTGACTTGGCGCGGGAAAAGGACATCTACCGCGCCCAGGCCGCCGAAACCGGCAAGCCCGCCCCGGTCATCGAGCGGATCGTCGAAGGCAAGATGACCAAGTTCTACGAGGAGGTCTGCCTGCTGGAGCAGCCCTTCATCAAAGAGCAGTCCGTCACGATCAAGGAGATGATCGCGGTCAAGGTCGGCAAACTGGGTGAGAACATCTCCGTGCGCCGGTTCGCGCGGTTCAAGGTCGGCGACCCAGTCTGGACCGTGGCGCAGGTCAAGGCGGAAGATCTGCCGGCCGCTTCGGCGGAGTAGGCCGCCTCGATGCAAAGAAGCCCGGTTCCGGCCGGGTTCTTTGAGAGCAAGTACGAAGACTTGGGGTCATCCTGAGGGGCGCAGCGACGAAGGACTTGCACTCGCCGCGTTTCGGAGGGAAGCAGGCCCTCCCGCTCCGCTCGAATTGATCCTCATCCCGAGCCTTCTTGGGGCGAGCCCGGGTGCCGGTTTGAAAATCTCCCATGCGGCCGGCGAGCAGTTCGGCATCTCACCTGTCAGGAGCTTTGACCCTTGGCAGCCATCCTCCGTGCCGCGTTCGCTTACTTCCTTCTGGTCTTCATGGTCCGCATTGTCGGCCGCCGGCCAGGCAAGCAGATGAACCCGTTCGAGTTCGTGTTGATCTTTTTCATCGGCGGCCTGGCGCTGACCTTTACCGTGGCCGACGACCGCTCCCTTACCAATGCGTTCACACAAATCATGACAATTGGCCTTGCGCACTATGGCCTGGTAATTCTCCGGCAGTGGTCGTCGTGGGCGGCGCGCCTGCTCGACGGAACGCCCTTGGTCCTGCTCGCGAAGGGGGAGTGGCGCGAGGAAGCAATGCGCGGCATGCTGATCGACCCGGACGACGTAATGACCGCCGCACGGGAAAAAGGCATCTCCTCGTTGGACGGCATCGATTACGCGGTGCTGGAACGCAACGGGGAAATCACGATCGCCTCGGCGGTGCGGGAGTAAGCCGCTCCATGTACAGCGGTCGGCTAGCTGGACACGGCTCTTCCGTCAAGAAAAGCAGCACCCCACTCAACCTCCTCTACACACCCTCACGAGAACGGTCTTAAGAGGCGCTATGGCAATCGAGACACCGACACGGCCCATTCAAGACAGCGTCGCCAAGGTCAACAACGAAGTCGCGGTAGGCGAAGACCTCGCCTTCCAGCGCCGCTGGTGGAAGTTCGAGCGCGGTATCTGGCTGTTCCTGGCTCTTCTTGTCGTGCTCGACCTGGCGGGGCTTTTCGGGCGCGGACCGCTCTCCAAGGCACACAAGCAAACCGCGGACGGCATGCTGAGAATGAACTACGAGTGGGTGGAGCGGTTCGGTACGCCCTCGATCCTGACGCTCCACTTTAGCCCGCAGGCAGTGCAGGACGGGGTTATCCGGCTCTGGGTCAGCGATGCCGTGGTTGTCACGCTCGGCAACCAGCGTGTCCTGCCGCAGCCACAAACTTCTGTTACCGGCAATGGGGGCGTGCTTTACACCTTCGCTTCCACCGCGCAGCCAAACTCAGTGGCATTTGCGCTGGAGCCTGCCCATATCGGACGGGCTCACTTTGAAGTACGCCTTGTGGGAAGGGGCACGATTGCCGCACCCGAGGCCAGTCTCGAGTCCGACGTCTTCGTGATGCCGTAAGCGCTTGCCCCAACCGGCGGTTCGTGGGAAGCGCCATTTGGTTCAAGACTGTTTTGAAGGGGCTTGTGTATGTCAACCGTGCTCCATGCCATTGCCGGGTACTTCTTCCTGCTTTTCATCGTTCGCATGCTTTCGCGCAGGCCGGGCGGGCAGCTCACGCCTTTCGAGTTCGTGATTGTTTTTCTGATCGGCGGCCTGATCATCACGGCAACAGTAGGCAACGATAAATCGGCAACCAACTGCGTCGGCGCGATCCTAACCATTGGCCTGATGCACCGGGTAACAGCCCGGATGCGCGCCTGGTCCACGCGGTTGAGCAAGGTAGTGGACGGGTCTCCCATGGTGCTGTTAAAAGAAGGCGCGTGGCAGACGGAGGCGATGCACGGCATGCGCATCGATGACCAGGACGTGATGGCGACGGCGCGGGCCAAGGGCATCCGCAGCCTCCAGGGCATACGGTACGCGGTGCTGGAGCGTGTCGGTTCGGTCAGCATCATTCCCCAGAAAGAAGACAGGAACGAGAAGCGCGACGATGGTTGAAGAACAGACTGTGGAAACGATGGTCCCGGCGCGGCTGGACCGCTTGCCGTTCAGCCGCTGGCACGTCCGGATCGTCATTGCCTTGGGCACCTCCTGGCTGCTCGACGGCCTGCAGGTGACCCTCGCCGGATCGCTCGCCGGCATCCTCGAAGACAAGCGCGGGTTGGGCTTCACCGCGCCGCAAGTGACGGCGGGCGCAACGGCGTACCTGGCCGGGGCGGTACTAGGGGCGTTGTTCTTCGGCTATCTGACGGACCGTTTGGGGCGGCGCAAGCTGTTTCTGGTCACGCTCGCGACCTACTCCATCGCGACCCTGCTCACGGCCGGGGCCTGGAACTTCTGGAGCTTTACGCTGTTCCGCGCGCTCACCGGCTTCGGCATCGGCGGGGAGTACGCGGCCATCAACTCCGCAGTGGACGAACTGATTCCCGGCAAGGTGCGCGGGACGATCGACCTGCTCATCAATGGAACGTTCTGGCTGGGGGCGGTCCTGGGCTCGTTGGTGTCTTTTGAGCTGCTGCGTGGGCGCCTGCTGCCGCAGGCCGTCGGCTGGCGCGTGGCGTTCGGGACGGCTGCGCTTCTGGGCGGTGCGGTACTGCTGCTGCGCTTGCGGGTGCCGGAAAGCCCGCGCTGGTTGATGCTGCGCGGCCATGAGGAGCGAGCGGAGCAGATCGTGAGCGCGATCGAAGGAGACATCCGCGCGGAAGGCAAGACCCTTCCGCAACCCGAGGGCGAGCCGCTGTGCCTGGCGGTGCGCGACCACACGCCATGGGGCGAGGTCTTCGGAGACATGCTCGGGGCAAACAAGATGCGATCGCTGCTGGGCCTGATCTTGATGGTCGGCCAGGCGTTCTTCTTTAATGCAATCTTCTTTACCTATGGGCTGGTGGTGAAAAACTTCTACGGCGTGAGCGATGCGCGCGTGCCGCTGCACCTCCTGCCATTCGCGGTCGGCTGCTTTTTCGGGCCGGTGGTGCTCGGTCCGCTTTATGACAAGTGGGGGCGCAAGCCCATGATTGCGCTTACCTATGGTCTTTCGGGCGCGCTGCTGCTCCTGATGATCTTCCCTTTTACCCACGGGATGCTGAACGCGCGGACGCTCGATATCGGGTTCTCCATGATCTTCTTCGTGGCTTCGTCTGCCGCGAGCGCGGCGTATCTGACGGTGAGCGAAATCTTTCCCCTGGAGATCCGGGCGTTCGCGATCGCGGTGTTCTACGCGATCGGCACCTTGGCTGGCGGGGTGGGCGCGCCCATCCTGTTCGGCGAGCTGATCGCTTCGGGCTCGCGGACCAACGTGGCCTGGGGCTACGCGCTAGGCGCGGGGCTGATGCTGGTGGGCGCGGTCGCGGAGCTCATTATCGGGGTAGAGGCGGCGGGGATGGGACTCGAGTCGGTCTCGAAGCCGCTGCAAAGCCGGCCTGCCCGCTCACCAGCGCAGTAAGACGAGCTGCCCGCAGAAGCCAGGCCCCATCGCCGCGAGAATGCCGTAGGAGCCGGGAGCGGGCCGGCGCTCCTCGATCGTGTCCTCGAGCACGAACAGCACGGATGCCGAGGACAGATTGCCGACCTTACGCAGGGGCTCGCAGGAGAGAGCGGACTCCTCGCGCGTGACCGCG
>CAXTTW010000151.1:0-6391 GCA_964247255.1 uncultured Acidobacteriaceae bacterium | reverse complement strand
CGTTATAACAGGGCGGTATTGCCTTTGTAAGCAGGACACGGTGAAAAATGTTTCTTCAGACAATCGCGCGTCTTGCGCGGCCTGCCTGAGAACTGGATACAGCCGCGCATACCACCCCGTAACTGCCCGGTAACCGGCGCGTTCGGCGCGCAGCCGCCATGGTAGGTTCGGAAGCAAAGATGCGCCCTGCCCGGGCCGCCAGAAAGACCGCCATGCTTACCCGACTGCCCTTTTGCCTCGTTCCCGCTCTGCTCTGTGCCGCGCTCGCGCCGGCCGAAGGCCCCCGCGACGAAGCCGCACCGGCCCCGCCGAAGGCGCTGCGCTCCTTCGACACAACCTCGCTCGACAAAACCGCCGACCCTTGCGTGGACTTCTACCGCTACAGCTGCGGCAACTGGCTCCGCAATAACCCGATCCCTGCCGACCAAAGCTCCTGGAACACATTCTCCATCCTGGACCAGCGCAACCAGTACCTGCTGTACACCGAGCTGCGGCAAGCCGCGGAAGCCCCGAAAACGCCGCTGGAAAAGCAGTACGGCGGCTACTTCGCGGCCTGCATGGACACGGCGGCGATCGACAAAGCCGGGCTCGCGCCGGCCCAGCCCTCGCTCGACGCGGTGGCCGCGCTCAAGAGCAAGGCAGGCATCGCCGGGCTGATCGGTGACCCGAACTACGGGGTCAGCGGCTTCGCGGAGTTCGGCCCCGAGCCGGACCAGAAGGACGCCTCGCACTACATCGCGGGCATTCACCAGGGCGGCCTGACCCTGCCGGACCGCGACTACTACCTGTCCGACGACTTCAAGGAGGCGCGGACCAAGTACCGCGCCTATATCGTCCAGCTAATGCAGCTGGGCGGGCAAGGCCCGTCGGACGCGGCGACGACGGCCGACGACGTGCTCCGGATCGAGACGGCCCTGGCAAAGGCCAGCCTGCCCCGTGAAGACCAGCGCGACCCGGACAAGACCTACCATCCCACGGAGGTGAGCGCGCTCGCGACGCTTACCCCCAGCTTCCGGTGGACCGCGCTGTTCCAGGCATCGAAGGCTCCGGCATTTACTCGCGTCAACGTGGGCGAGCCGGAGTTCTTCAAGGGAATGAACGGGGTGCTCGAGGCGGAGCCCTTACCCGCGCTCCAGAACTACCTGCGCTTCCACACGCTCGACGGCGCGGCACCGCTGCTCGCGCGCCCGTTCGACGAAGCGCACTTCGGCTTCCATAACCGCGTGCTGGAGGGCCAGGCCGAGCAGCAGGCCCGCTGGAAGCGCTGCACAGGCAACACGGACGAGGCGCTCGGAGAGGCCGTCGGGCAGGACTGGGTCAAGCAGAACTTCCCAGCGGACGCCAAGCAGAACATGCAGACGCTGGTCGCGAATCTGAAGTCCGCGCTCCAGGACGACATCGAAACCCTGCCCTGGATGTCGGCCTCGACCAAGAAAGAGGCCGAGGCGAAGCTCGCGCTGTTCCGCCAGAAGATCGGCTACCCGGATCACTGGCGCGACTACTCCGGCGTCGTCGTGAAGCCGGGCGACTGGTACGGCGACGCGCAGCGGGCGGGTGTGTTCAACCAGGCGTTCTTCCTCAACCACATCGGCAAGCCCGTCGACGAGCAGGAGTGGGGCATGACGCCCCCGACCGTGAATGCGTACTACGACCCAGCCAACAACGACATCAACTTTCCCGCGGGGATCTTGCAGCAGCCGTTTTATCTTCTGTCGGCGGACCCGGCGGTGAACTACGGCGCGATCGGCATGGTGATCGGCCACGAGATGACCCACGGCTTCGACGACGAGGGCTCGAAATTCGACGGGCACGGCAACAAGCGGGATTGGTTCACGGCGGAGGACCGGGCGAAGTTCGACGGGCTGACGGACTGCGAGGTGAAGGAGTACAGCGCATTTACCCCCGTGCCGGGCCAGCACCTGAACGGCAAGCTGACGCTGGGCGAAAACACGGCCGATAACGGGGGCATCCGCATCGCCTATGCCGCGCTCGAGAGGGCCGAATCACCCGAGCAGCGCGCGAAAAAGATCGACGGCTACACCGGGGACCAGCGCTTCTTCATCGCGTTCGCGCAGGTGTGGTGCGAGAACTCGAAGCCGGACAACGTGCTGAAGCGCATCAAGAGCGACCCGCACGCGCCGGGCGAGTTTCGGACCAACGGAGTGGTGAGGAACTTCGCCGAGTTCGGGAAGGCCTTCGGCTGCCGCGCGGGCCAGCCCATGATGCCAGAGACGAGCTGCCATGTGTGGTGATAGTGGCGCGACGAGCCGGTTCAGTGCCATGAGTAGCCTGGCTTCTTCACGCTTGCTTTTCCATCGGTTGCTCGTCTACGCTAAAAGTGTACGGATAAACGTCGTACATTAGGGGCATCATGGCTACGGTACCGATCTCCAAGAAAATCACGCGAAGCACACGGCTGGAAGCCCGGCTGCTACCCGAGCAGCGGCGCCGCATCGAGCGAGCTGCCGGCCACAAGGGGCTGTCCGTGTCGGACTTCGTGGTGCAAGCGGCCGATGAAGCTGCGGCAAAGGCTATCGAGCAGCACGAGGCATGGGTGCTGGGCGAGGCTGACCGAAATGCGTTCATGCAGGCTCTGCTCAACCCGCGCGAACCCAGCGACCGCGTGAAAGCCGCCATAAAAGACTACAAACAGCGCGTACGGCAGGCGTGACACGGGATGACAAGGAGCCGTTTCGCGTCGAGGCTCTGACCGCCGCGCACGACCGCACGGCGTTCTCGAGCGGGGTCGCGGCCTTGGATTCCTACCTTTCGCGGCAAGCTCGTCAAGATCAGGACCGCAATCTCGCGGCGGTGTACGTCCTTACACCGGATCGGCGAACGATTTCGGGCTTCTATACCCTGTCTGCCTCTGCCATTCAGGCTCTTGATCTTCCCGAACAGCTCGCCAAAAGGCTCCCGCGGTTCCCTATCCCGGTTACGCTTCTCGGCCGCATGGCTGTGCACTCGCGGTTTCAGGGTCAGGGGATCGGCAAATTGCTTCTCTTCGATGCTCTCGCGAGAGCGCGGCTCGGATCGACAGGAGTGGCATCCTGGGCGGTGATTGTCGATGCGAAAGAAGGTGTACGTGATTTTTATCTGCAATACGACTTCTCTCCTTTCCCGGCGCAACCCACGCGCTTGTTCCTGACAATGAGGGATACCGAAAAATTCGGATTTTAGGAAAAGCCCTGCAGGGCATCTTGTCCGCAGGTATCTCCCACCTCCGTGTTACTTTCTGTAACAAAGGCCGCCCCAGGCCGGTTCCTTTTTCTCGGAAGGTGCCCCACGATGCGTCTCCACGCCCTTGCCTCGGCTGCCCTGCTCGTCCCCACGCTCGCCTGCGCGCAAACCTTCGCCCCGGCGGACACAACCGCCGCCCCGGCCCCGCCCAAGACGCTGCGCTCCTTCGACCCCACCTCGCTCGACAAGACCACCAACCCCTGTACGGACTTCTACCAGTACGCCTGCGGCGGCTGGCGTAAGGCAAACCCCATCCCGAGCGATCAAGCACGCTGGGGCACCTTCAACCAGCTGGGTGAGCGCAACAACTACCTGCTCTATACAGAACTGAAGCAGGCCGCGGACGCCCCGAAAGACGCCATGCAAAAGCAGTACGGGACGTTCTTCAGCGCCTGCATGAACGTGGACCAGGCGAACGCGCTCGGCGCGAAGCCGCTCGACCCGAGCCTCAAGGCCATCGACGCGATCGCGGACAAGAAGGGCATCGCCGCCTTCCTCGGCGACAAGCGCTACTTCTCCGACGGGCTGTTCCGCTTCGGCGTGCAGCAGGACCAGAAAGACTCGTCCAAGCAGATCGCGCTCGTGGCCCAGGGCGGCCTGAGCCTGCCGGACCGCGAGTACTACCTGGCCACCGACGAGCGGTCGGTCAAGCTGCGCGAGCAGTACCGCGACTACGCGGTGACGATCTTCAAGCTGCTGGGCGATGACCAGGGCAAGGCGGAGACCGAAGCCAAGGCGGTCCTCGACATCGAAACCGCGCTCGCCAAAGGCGCGCTGCCCCGCGTGGACCTGCGCGACCCGGACAAGGTGTACCACCCCATGCCCGCCGCGGACCTGAAGCAGCTCACGCCGGACTTCGAGTGGGCCGCGTTCTTCGCGGGCACCGGGGCGCCCCAGTTCACGACGCTCAATGTCGCGGAACCTGAGTTCCTGAAGACGCTGGCAACCGTGCTGACCGACCAGCCGCTGCCCGCGCTCAAAAGCTACCTGCGTTTCCACTCGGCGAACGAGGCCGCGCCCTACCTGTCGAAGCCGTTCGACGACGCGAACTTCGCGTTTTTCGGCAAGACCCTGCGCGGGCAGGCCGAGCAGCAGGCCCGCTGGAAGCGCTGCACCCGGCTTACCGACCAGCAGTTCGGCGAGGCCGTGGGGCAGGATTGGGTCAAGCGGAACTTCCCCCCGGAAAACAAGGCCAGCATGGAGAAGCTGGTCGCGAACCTGAAGTCCGCGCTCGGCGACGATATCCAGCAGCTGCCGTGGATGTCGGACGCGACCAAGGCCGAGGCGCTCAAGAAGCTTGCGACCTTCCGCGACAAGATCGGCTACCCGGAGCACTGGCGCGACTACTCCGCCGTGCAGGTCACCCCGTCGGACTTCGCGGCCGACCTGCACAATGCGGAGGTCTTCAACCAGGATTGGGAGCTCGGGCACATCGGCAAGCCGGTGGACGAGCGCGAATGGGGCATGACGCCGCCGACCGTGAACGCCTACTACAACCCGCCGCAGAACGACATCAACTTTCCCGCGGGCATCCTGCAGCCGCCGTTCTACTCGCAGACCATCGACCCGGCGGTGAACTACGGAGGCATCGGCGTGGTGATTGGCCACGAGATGACCCACGGCTTCGACGACCAGGGCTCGCGCTACGACCCGCAGGGCAACGTGCGGAACTGGTTCACGCCGGAGGACAAGGCGAAGTTCGACGAGCGGACCAGCTGCGAAGTGAAGGAGTACGGCGCGTTCGAGCCGGTGCCTGGGCAGAAGCTCAACGGCAAGCTGACGCTGGGGGAGAACACGGCGGACAACGGCGGCATCCGGATCGCGTATGCGGCTCTGCAGAAGGCGATGGCCGAGCAGCCGCCCGCGGCCCGCAACGAGAAGATCGACGGCTTCACGCCGGACCAGCGGTTCTTCATCGCCTTCGCGCAGATCTGGTGCTCCAACATCACCGACGCGGCCGAGCGCGTCGCGGCCAAGACCGACCCGCACTCGCCGGGGGAGTTCCGGACCAATGGCACGGTGCAGAACTTCGAGAAGTTCGGCCAGGCATTCAGCTGCAAGCCGGGCGACCCGATGATGCCGGCGAACGCCTGCCACGTCTGGTAAAGCAGCCTGGTAGGCTTTGGAGAGTAAGCCGCTCCACAGTTTAAGGTGGCGGCCTGCCCTCCCGGCCTCCACGCTTGCAACCCAGCCGCCGCGGCCCGGCGTCTCAGTGCGCCCATGTGCCGTGCGGCTATAATGAGCATCAGTCATCACCGTTTCCTGCTCCGTTCGTGGGCCGGCAGGACAAAAGGAAGCGCATGAAGTTTCGTAGTTTGGGCCGCACCCTTTCGGCAGTTGCCGGGGTCGCCGCCATTGCCCTTGGCCTCACCTCCTGCTCCAACAACAAGACTGTCGGCTACGCCTACGTACTGGGGACCAGCGCCGCCGGCCAGCCCGCGGGGCAGATCGGCGAGTTCCGCGAGCTGAACAACGTCGGCAATCTCCTGCCCGTGCAGGGTTCGCCGATCGGCTCGGGCGGGCTCAACCCCGTCCGCGCGGTGATCCCTTCCGGCAACCGCTTCTTCTACGCGTTGAACCAGGGCACGCCCACCACGGACACCAACGCCACCGTAAACGGCGCGGCCAACCCGCTCCAGGGCGCTATTACGGGCTTTTCGAGCGCCAACGTGACCCTGTTCTCGATCGGCGGCTACGGCCAGCTGTCCCCGCAGCTCTCCTACACCAGCCAGGGCTTCGGCCCCATCCGCGTGCTGGCCGACTCCGCGGGCGCGTACCTGTTCGTGCTGGACCGCTACTCGAACCCCGGCCTCGCGAGCGGCACCAGCTCTCCTATTTCGCAGGTGGGCAAATCGGCGAACTACCCCTGCCAGGACGCGGCCAACCCCGCGATCTACCACCCGGTGGGCGCGATCACGGTCTTCTCGATCGACGGCTCGACCGGCCGCCTGGGCGTCCAGCAGAACCAGCGCCAGCAGAACCTGACCTACTTCCCGGTCGGCTGCAACCCGGTCGATTTCCGCATTGCCGGGGCTTACTTGTACACCATGGATGCTGGTTCCCCTACCAGTAACGATACTGAAACTGTTAACGTCTACGCTCTCGCGACCAATGGTCAGCTGACTCCGACTCAAACCAGCCAGATTACCAT
>CAXTTW010000150.1:0-6399 GCA_964247255.1 uncultured Acidobacteriaceae bacterium | reverse complement strand
CGCTGGCGCACGGCAGGCGCGTGGCCGGGCGCGGCCGTCTGGTCGCGACCACGACCACCAGGCTGGTGCGCGGCCGCAATGGGCGCATGCGGCGCGTTTCCATCCATCGCGGCTTCCATGAGGTCTTCACGGCGAATTCCTTCGCCGCCACCGATCTGACCGGCGACGTAACAGCGGGCGAAGATCCTGTCGTCCGCCAGGCCGCCATCGATGCGCTCGGCGACATGTACGGCACCGTTGTCGCCATCAATCCCGACAACGGCCGCATCCTGGCCATGGTCAACCAGAAGCTCGCGCTGTCAAGCGGTGCCGAGCCCTGCTCGACGATTAAGGTTTCCGTCGCGCTCGCGGCGCTCTCCGAAGGCATCATCACCAAGGACACTCCGGTCAACCTGGGCGGCCACTACTCGCTTAACCTGACGGACGCCCTGGCTCGTTCGGTTAACCCATACTTCGAGGTGCTGGGCCGCCGCCTGGGCTTCGAGCGGGTCCGTCACTACGCTAACCAGTTCGGCCTGGGTGAGCTCGCCGGCTACAACATCGCAAACGAGCAGCTCGGCGTGTATCCCTCACAGCCGCTGCCGGACTCCAAGGGCGGCGTGGGCCGCATGTGCTCCTTCGGCGAGGGCGTTTCCATGACCCCCCTGCAGCTGGGCGCGCTGGTGTCCTCGATCGCGAACGGCGGGACGCTCTACTACCTCCAGCATCCGACGACTCCGCAGCAGATCGCGGCTTTCCAGCCTCGGATCAAGCGGACCCTCAACATTCGTAACCTTATCCCGGAGATCGAGCCCGGGATGGCGGGCGCGGTTGGCTGGGGCACGGCGCGGTCGCTCCGGGCTTCCTTCAACCAGTTCCCGGTCATGGGCAAGACGGGCACCTGCTCCAACAACGGCACCCGGTTCGGCTGGTTCGCCAGCTACGCGGACACGCAGCAGTACGGGCGCATCGTGACGGTGATCTTCCTCGAAGGCGGCCGGCCCACTTTCGGACCCCGGGCGGCGGAGCTTACGGGCTACTTTTACAAGAACCTATGGGATCGCAGCTACTTCGCCTCACGCGCCACAGATGCCCTGGCGGCCCCGGGTGGCGGGACAGAGTAAGGCCGCATCTCAGCCTTCTTGATGACGGCCTCTGCTCCATGCGGGGGCCGTCGTACGTAGGGAGGTTCGATGAAGATTCTGACCGCCGCCGAGATGCGGGAGTGCGACCGCCGGACCATCGAGGAGCACGGGGTCGGCTCCGCGCAGCTCATGACCCGAGCAGGCGAGGCTGTGTCACGTTTCGTCCTGCGCGAGTTCCCCGAGGCGCGCAGAATCACGGTCCTGTGCGGCAAGGGCAACAACGGCGGGGACGGGCTGATGGCGGCAACCGCGCTTGCCGCCGCCGGGTGTAGGCCCGAGGTGCTGCTGCTGGGGCGCAGGAGTGAACTCGCCGGCGACCCCGCCCTTATGTTTTCCCGGTCGCAACCGCAAGTTCCTGTGACGGAAGTCGCTTCGGAGAGCGACCTCGAAAGCATCGAGCCGCTTCTGAGCGGCGCGGACCTGATCCTGGACGCGATCGTCGGCACCGGCTTCAAGCCGCCCCTGCGCGAGATCCCGGCGCGCTTGCGGGAGCGTATTGCCGGAATGGTCACCCCGGTCGTGGCCGTCGATCTGCCGTCTGGCTGGGACGCGGACTCTATGGAGTACGCGCAAGCGGGAGCCATGAGGGCCGACGCGGTCGTGACCTTTACCGCGCCCAAACTCGCGCACGCGTTCGGGAACCTGACCGGGTCGGCGACCAAGCCGGTGGTGATCGCGGCAATCGGGTCGCCGGAGGAGACGGTTCAGTCCACGCAGGGCCTGCGCTGGACCGGCGACGCGAAGTGGATCACGGAAGCACCGCGCGAGGCGGACGACAACAAGGGCCGGCACGGGCACGTGGTGCTCTTCGCGGGCAGCCACGGCAAGGCGGGCGCGCCTTCCATGGCCTCACTTGCAGCGCTCCGGGCGGGGGCCGGGCTGGTGACTGCGGCGGTCCCGGCATCCGTGCTCAACACGGTCGCGCTGGTCGCGCCGGAGCTGATGACCGAGGCGCTCCCGGAGACTTCGTCGGGAGTCCTGGATACGGCATTTTTTGGTGAAAACTTAGATAAGCTGCTGGCCAAGAAGACCGTCGTCGCGGCAGGCCCGGGCCTGGGCGAGAGCGAGGAAGCCGCGGCGCTGGTGCATGCGCTGCTAGACCGGGGCGAACAGCCGCTGGTGCTCGACGCGGACGCCCTCAACATCCTGTCGAAAGACATGAACCGGCTGAGAAACCGGACGGGTTCGAGACCGGTCATCCTGACCCCGCACCCGGGCGAGATGGGTCGCCTGGCCGGGATCTCCACGGCGGAGGTCCAGCGAGACCGCCTCGGCCTGGCCCGGCGGTTCGCGTCTGAGTACCGCGTCACCCTTATTCTGAAGGGCTGGCGCACCCTGGTCGCACACCCCTCGGGCGAGGTCGCGGTCAACACGACCGGCAACCCCGGCCTGGCAAAAGGCGGCTCCGGCGACATGCTCACCGGGCTGGTCGCGGCCCTGGTGGCCCAGTACCCGCACCAGTTTGAGCAGGCCGTCGAGGCCGCCGTGTACCTGCACGGTTTGGCGGCGGATTTCGCCGTGCGCGAACAGGATGAACACACTTTGTTGGTGACGGACGTGCTCGCGCACCTCTACCGGGCTTTTCGTTACCGCGCGGAAACCAAAGACGGGTATGTTTGGTGGGAGGGGCTTCCGCGATGACCGAAGACGTAGCCGCACGCAAGCTGGAGTTCACGACGGAAAGCGCGGCGGACACAATCCGCGTCGGCGGCGAGCTGTTGGAGACACTGGCCCCGCCCATTCTGCTCATCCTGACCGGCACCCTTGGGGCGGGCAAAACGACGTTGGTCAAAGGCATCGCCGAGGCGATGGGTGCCGCGGAGCGGGATGAGGTCACCAGCCCGACGTTTACGCTGGTCCACGAGTACGAGGGCATGCGCGAGGGCAAGCCGGTCACGCTTTACCACCTCGACCTGTACCGGCTCGAAACCGAGCGCCAGGTGGAGGCGCTGGGCATCGACGAGCTGCTCGAGGAAGACGCGATCGTGCTGGTGGAGTGGGGGGAAAAGTTCGCGTCGATCCGGCGTAGGGCCGCGGGGGAGATCGTGATGGAGTCGACGGGCGGGGAAGGGCGGAGGATTGGGGTGACGCTGCGGTAGTCAGGCGGCGCGCAGCGGCTTGACCTTGGTATGTTTCGCTTTGGAGGCTTGCCAAAAGTCATAGGTGTTCTGCATTCGAAACCATAGGTCGGGAGACTGGCCGAAGGCTTCGCTGATGCGAATGGACATCTCCGGGCTGATCCCGGCGCGGGTATTTAGAACGCGCGAAAGCGCCACGCGCGAAACTCCCAGGTGCGCTGCGAACTCGGTCACGGTCATGGCCATTTCGGACAAAGTGTCCCTCAAAACCAGTCCGGGGTGCGGCGGGTTATGCATTTGCATCGACGGCATTCTCCTGATCAGTGATAGTCCCGGTAGTCGACCAGGGTTGCGTCTTCTCCTTCGAAAAGAAAAGTCAGACGCCAGTTTGCGTTTACCTTGATGGACCAGTGCCCGGCAAGATCTCCAGTCAGCGGGTGCAGGTTCCATCCAGGCAGGTTCATATCGAACGGCTTGCGCGCAGCATCAAGCGTAAGCAGCTGGAACGACAGCTTCGTCGCATGCGCGGGCTGGATGCCCCGTTTGGAGCCTGCGGTAAAGAATTGTTCCAACCCCGCATGCTTGAAAGCCCTGATCAAGAACAGACTGTATCGTGAGGCGTTACAGGAGTCAAGCCGGATTCCCGCTCCCATCCGTACTCCAAACCTGCTGCTGGAACGCAATGAACACCGCCGCCCACTGCCCACTCGCGGGCATTTGGAACACCAGCAGCCCATCCTGCCAGATGCCATTGTCCCCAGAGTGGTCCCCGGCCGGATTGCCTTGGTTCATATGGATATCGTGGATGCCATTGCCGGTCGTGTACTCCGCCCCAAAGGCGTACACCGTCCCCCGCGGGTCGGCGACGGCCTGGTTGAGGAACTGGACGACCGCGTTCTGCAGGTGCCCCGACGCGCCCCGGCCCGGCAGCGGCAGCAAAGTCAGCTGTTCTCGCGTGACCAGCGGCTGCCCGTTCACGCGGCTGCGCAGGTAGTCGACCGCGGGGTTCGCGTCACGGCCCGCGAGCGCGGTCAGGCCGGCCGGCAAGGCCTGGAGAGCGGCGGCATCGGGCGGCGTCCAGTTCTGGTCGAGCTTGTACAGCACCTGCGCGCCCGCGCCGAGACCGGTATCGGACTCGACGTTGACCGCGATCTGCCAACGCGTGCCCGCGGCATCGACCTCAATAAGGTAGTGCGGCCGGGCGGAGCTGTTGAGCGCGCCCGAAAGCGGGTCGCCCTTGAGGACGCTGTAGCGATTGATCGGCATGGGGGGAGCTCCACTGGTGAGAAAGGCCACACCTTCAACGCGAGATGTGGGGAACCATCGTTGAACGGGGTCATCCTGAGCACAGCCTGAGCACAGCAAAGGATCCGCTTTCTCCTCGCGTCCGCGACACAAGCAGATCCTTCGTCGCTTCGCTCCTCAGGATGACCCAGGGCAGGGGTAAGTCTTAGAACCTCTGTCATCCTGGTCACTGTCTCAGATTTCCATTACAGCCCCATGACGTTGTAGCCCGCGTCCACGTAGGTGATCTCGCCCGTGACTCCGGAGGAGAGGTCCGATGCCAGGTACAGCGCGGCCCCGGCCACCTCGGCCGCCTCCACGTTGCGGCGCAGGGGAGCGCGCTCGGCGTGGCCCTTGAGCATGGTCGACAGGTCGCCGATGCCGCGGGCGGCCAGCGTCTTGATGGGCCCGGCGGAGATCGCGTTGACCCGGATGTTGCGCGGCCCGAGCGAGGCGGCCAGGTAGCGCACCGTCGCTTCCAGCGCCGCCTTGGCGACGCCCATCACGTTGTAGTTCGGGAACACTTTCTCGGAGCCGTAGTAGGTCATCGCCATCACCGACCCACCGTCCGTCATCATCGGCGCGGCCGCCCGGGTCAGCGCGATCAGCGAGTACACGCTGATGTCGTGGGCTACGCGGAACCCCTCGCGCGTGGTGTGGAGAAAGTCTTGCTTCAGCTCCTCCGCCGGGGCAAAAGCGACCGAATGGACCAGCGTGTGCAGCTTGCCGTAGCGGGCTTTCAGATCGGCGAAGGCGGCCTCGATCTCACCGTCGCGGGTCACGTCGCACTGGAAGGCGCTCGCGTTCGGCAGCTCGCGGATCAGGCCATCCGCTTCGGACTTCAGCCGCTCGTTCTGATAGCCGACAGCGAGCGTGCAGCCGGCCTCCGCCAGCTTTTGCGCGACGGCGTACGCGATAGACCGCTTGTTGGCGACGCCGAAAACGACCGCGACGCGGCCTTCGAGATTCAACATTCTTCCCTTGCTCCTTGTGCGGCAAGGACGAGGATAGCAGGCGGCCGCCGGGGAAGGTGCCCGGAAATCTCCACCGCGTTCGAATCCGGAATCGCTTACAGTGGTCCATGCGCTTTCGCCTTTCCCTCCTGCTTCTCGCCCTCGCCCCCCTCGCGCACGCCCAAGCGGGGCAGCCCGCTTACGCTCCCGCGCCGGGCCGGACTCTTTTGCGTGCCGGGCACGTGCTCGACGTGCACACCGGCCGTGAGCTCCCGGACGCGACCGTGGTCGTCGAGGGCGAGCGCATCGTCGCCGTCGCCCCGTCGGCGGCCACCGCCGCGCGGGCAGGAGACCGCGAGCTGGACCTGCGCGGCAGCACGCTTCTGCCGGGATTGATCGACGTGCATGTCCACTTGACCGGCACCACCGACTTCGACCCGTATTTCGAGCTCTCGATGACGCCCGGCAAGGAAGCCATCCTGGGCGTCGAGAACGCGAAAACCACGCTCGAAGCAGGCTTCACGACGGTGCGCAACGTGGGCGCAAACGGCTTTACCGACGTGGCGCTGCGCGACGAGATCGACGAGGGCCATATCCCCGGTCCGCACATGCAGGTCTCCGGGCCCGCGCTCGGCATCACGGGCGGCCACATGGACGAGAACCTCTTGCCGTTCCAGTACCACGTGCAGGGCGAGGGCGTGGCCGACGGCATTCCCGCGGTGCAGCACATGGTGCGGCAGAACATTAAGTATGGGGCCGACTTGATCAAGATCGGCGCGTCCGGCGGCGTGTTGTCGAAGGGCGACGACCCGCAGGCCTCCCAGTACACGCGCGAGGAGATGGCCGCCATCGTGGCGGACGCGCACCGCCTGGGCCGCAAGGTGGCCGCGCACGCGCACGGGGCGCAGGCCATCCTGTGGGCCACCGAGGCGGGCGTGGCCTCGATCGAGCACGGCAGCG
>CAXTTW010000149.1:0-6407 GCA_964247255.1 uncultured Acidobacteriaceae bacterium | reverse complement strand
TAGGGCGATGGATTGACGACCCGCAGCGACCGGTAGATGGCGAACGGGTCCACGCCGGGCCCGCAGTCGAACCGCTGCGACAGCACGACCTGGAAGATGTCTCCGGCGGCGATGTACTCCTGCGCGCGCGCAACTGCCTGGAGGTAGTCGGGCTCGCTTGTCCGGCTGGTGACCGTGAGCGGCCCTCGCGGGGGCGGCGCATTCGTCGCGCTCGCCGGCAAGGGCCGCGCCAAACGCGCCGCGAACTGTTCCAGCCGATCGACCGCCTTGGCGTAGGCCTCCTCCGGGTCCGGCTCCTTCACCAGGTCCGCCGTCACCACCAAAACCATCTCCCGGCGCAGATGGTCGAAGGCCAGGATCTCGTCGAAGAACAGGAAGCAGGCGTCCGGGGTGCCGAGCTCGTCCGTCGCCGTGGCGGGCAGACGCTCCAGCTGGCGCACCGCATCGTACGCGAAGAAACCCACCGCGCCCGCGGTAAACGGCGGCAGCCCCGGCAGGGATGCGGGCGTGTGTCCGCCGAGCATCTCCTTCAAGGTCGCGAACAGGTCGCCGTGCGCGGCGCGCTCCATGCCGCCCTCCGACACCGTCAACTCGGCTCCGCGCGCGACGACCTTGCGGAACGGACGCACCCCGATGAAGGTGTAGCGCCCCACCGTTTCGCCGCCCTCGACCGACTCGAGCAGGAAGCACTCGCGCTCGCCCTCCGCGAGGCGGAAAAAGGCGGTGACCGGGGTTTCGAGGTCGGCGTTCAACCGCACGAACACCGGCACAAGCGTGTGCCGCGCGGCCAAGCCGGCGAACTCGTCGCGCGAGGGCCGTGCGCCGGCGATGGAGTCGGGCGTAGGGGGCATGCGTCCTTATCGTACCGCCCGCGTCCGCTCCGATGGTGACGGAGGTTATGCGCCGCCTTGCCCGGGCGGGAGCCGAAGCGTAGACTCGGGGACGTTTGCCCGCCTCCTGGCGGGCCTGGAAGGGATCTAACCGATGGCAACGACGATACCGCTCGAGCAGGAGATCAATCCGTGGGAGGCGCAGTCGGCCCGCTTCGAGCTGGCCGCCCGCAAGCTCAACCTGGAGGACGGTCTATGGAAGGTGCTCCGGCAGCCTTCGCGGGAGATCATCGTGCACTTCCCGGTGCAGATGGATGACGGGCGCTTCGAGGTTTTTACCGGCTACCGGGTGCAGCACTCGCAGGCGCGCGGGCCGGGCAAGGGCGGCATCCGCTACGCGCCCGACGTGACGCTGGACGAGGTGCGGGCGCTGGCCGGCTGGATGACATGGAAGTGCGCGGTCGTCAACATCCCCTTTGGCGGCGCAAAGGGCGGGGTGGTGTGCGACCCCAAGAAGATGTCGCAGGGTGAGCTTGAGCGCATGACGCGCCGCTACACCGCGGAGATCATCGACTTTATCGGACCGGAGAAAGACGTGCCCGCGCCCGACCTCGGCACCAACGAGCAGACCATGGCCTGGATCATGGACACCTACTCCATGCACATGCGGCAAACCGTGACCAGCGTCGTGACGGGCAAGCCGTTGTCGATCGGCGGATCGCGTGTGCGACGAAGCGCTGCACTTCCTCGGCATGCCGCGCGAAGGTTGCCGGGTCGTCGTCCAGGGATTCGGCAACGTGGGCTCGAACGCGGCGCGGCTTATGGCGGACGCCGGTTACAAGATCACGGGCATCGCCGAGGCCGACGGCGGCTTGTGGAATCCCGAGGGCATCGACATTCACGCGCTCTCCGAATACCGCCTGCGCAACGGCACTGTTTTGGGCTTTCGCGGGGCCGAAGCCGCCGACCCGGACGAGCTGATCACCGCGGAGTGCGAAATCCTCCTTCCAGCGGCGATGGAAAACGTCATCACCAGCCGCAACGCCGACCGCATCCGCGCGCGCATCGTCGCCGAAGGAGCGAACGGGCCCACGACGGCGGTCGCCGATGAGATCCTGGCCGACAAGCGCATCTTTGTCATCCCGGACATCCTGGCCAATGCCGGCGGCGTCACCGCCTCCTACTTCGAATGGGTGCAGGACCGGCAAGGCTATTTCTGGAAGGAAGACGTGGTGAATGAGCAGCTCGAGGCCATTCTCGCCGACTCGTTCGAAGATGTGGTCCGCTATGCCGAGGCGCACGACGTGAACAACCGGATCGCGGCTTACATGCTCGCCATGGACCGGGTCGCCTTCGCGATCAAGCAGCGCGGCATCTATGCCTGAGCGTTCCCGTTTTGAACGGTCTGCCTGCCGCCCGTCCCAAAATGGGAAACACGCTCCGGCTTCGGCGCGGACGGTCTAAAGAAAAGCCGCGAACATGCCGATACTGGCTCCATGTTCGATACATCCACGCCCACTGCCCCGAATGCAGCAGCCGCCAACATGGCGGCTGTGCCGCCCCGGCCCGGAACGTTCCCCCAGGAGCTCGAAACCGAGTTCGCCGAGATGAAGAACGCGGCACCTTCGGGCGGGGTGCTGCCTGGCCTGCTTTGCGCGACGCTCCTGTTCCATGGCCTGCTGATCGCCGAACGCGCCCTTACAGCCCTGCCGCCGCGTATGTTTGCCGCCCGCGGCGGCCCGGTTACCGCACTGCTGCTCGTCTTTCTGCTGCTGCCGGCCGGCACGCGCAAGGGGTGGCCCGCACGGGCGGCCCTTGCTGCTTTCATGGCGGTGTTTGTCGCGGCCCTGCTGGCCGGCACTCCATTCGCCGGGGCCGGGCAGCTGCTGCCCATGCAGACCGGCGTGGCCGCGCTTCTGCTGCTTCTGGGCTGGCTCACGGCGCTTCCGCAGGGCTGGACTCTTCTGATGACCGGCGGCGCCATGCTGGTCGATGTCGCCGCGCTGAGCTTCGGCCCGGCTATGCACACGGCCGGCTCCGCAGTCATCTTCGAGTCCTTCTGGGCGCCGGGGTGCGCGTCTGCCCTGCTGCTATTGCTCGCGAGCGTGCGCCACAGCGAAGAGCGTCGAGACTTCCTGATGCTGCGGCAAAGCGCTTTCGCCGGCGCTCCGGCATCTCCCGCGCAGGCGCATCCCCAGGCTGAAGCGAATGCCGATGCCCTGCACGGCTCGCTCCACCTGGACCCGCAGACCGGGGCCGCGAACCGGGCCGCCTTTGACATGCGCTTTCGCGCGGCCTGGGACAACGCGGCGGCGCGCCGCTCCTCGATCGCTCTGCTCTTTTTCTCGATCGACAGGCTTCCCGATCATAAGCGCGACCTGGGCTTTAAAGCCGTCGAAGCTTTGCAGCAAAAGGTCGCCGGGCTGCTCAAAGAAGGACTGCGCCGCTCCGACGACATGGTGGCCCGCTTTGACGCGCAGCATTTCGTGGTCATGATGCCGGGCGTGGGCGTCGACGGCTCAGCGCAGATCGGCGAGCGTTTGCGCGGATGCATCGAGGAGATGCGCTTCTTCGCCGCGGGCAAGCGCCAGCCGGTGACCGTGACGGTAGGGACCGCCAGCATCCGCGCCAAGCGCGGTACTCCGCGCGAAAAGTTGATCGAGGGCGCGGTGCAGGCGCTGGAGCAGGCGCGCGCGGCCGGTACCAACGTGGTGTGCGTCGAAGGCCGGGGCTGCATCCCCAAAATGAGCTGAAGCGCGTTCACTCAGGGGAAAGGAGGGCTGGTGCATAATGAGGGTGCGACCCGGCCCTCGACGCGGCCCTCCTTCCGACGCGCGTGAACCTGCCAAACTCCATCACGACGAGCCGCATCCTGTGCGTGCCGCTTCTGATCTGGCTCCTGTCCCCGTACTTCCCCGCGCACACCCCTGCCGGAACCCAGGAGCTCTGCGTTTCCGCGTTCTTCATCCTGGCTTTCGTCACCGATGGGGTGGACGGCTATCTCGCACGCAAGCGCGGGCAGATCACCACCCTCGGCATGCTGCTCGACCCGCTCGCCGATAAGCTCCTGGTCACCGCCGCATTTATCGCGTTGGTGCAGTTCAACCCCGCAGTGGTCAAGCCCTGGATCGCCACCGTGGTTATCGGGCGAGAGTTCCTGGTGAGCGGGCTGCGCTCCATCGCCGCGTCTGAAGGCTTCACCATCGCGGCCAGCGACCTCGGCAAGCTCAAGACCGTCATCCAGATCGTTTCGGTGGTCGCCGCGGTGCTCGACCGGCAATGGCAGGCTTGGTATGTCGGCTGGTTCGTGCTGCCCATCCACTCCATCGCGATCGCGGCTATCTACTTTATGGCGCTGGTGTCGATCCTTTCGGCGGGTGACTATTTCCTCGCGTTCTGGAGTAAGGTGGACCGGGCCGGGGCCCTCCGGCGCGAAGGGGAGCAAGCCCTGCTCGCCGCCCGCAAACCTCAGTAGCCGCTCGCGAGCGAAACGAGCGATTCATGAGCAGCAGCGCCTCCGTCCGAAGTAGACCGCGCTCGACCTTCTCAGGCCGGGATCGCCCTCGCGTGCTGTACGCTCGCGGACGCCTGTGCAGCTGCGGGCCGTTGCAGGCCCTGTACGAAGTGATAGGGCGGCCAGGGCCCGGAAAGCTGGAGCCGGCAGTCCGCCATCTGCTCCCGCACCGCGGCGAACTTGTTCACGTACCGTTCCACGAGACGCGACGAGATCAGGTGGCTCACGTCGAGCTGCATCCGGCCCGGCTCCAGGCGGCGGCAGCTCAGCTCCTCGGCCAGCGGCGCGAACATCCGGTTTAGCTGCACCGAGACGGATCGCGCGCGGGTTTGCCGCTCACGCTGCCTGGCCGCGTTCTCGCGCAGCTCACTCAGGTAGGTGCGGCCGGCCGGCATCGCGTACACATTTTCCCGCGACGGCTCACGGCAGCCGTCGTCGAGCGTCAACTTGATATGCATTTCGCTTTTGCCGTGGAGCAGCGCGAGGTTGGACAGGAACTGCCGCTGGTTGGCGCGGACCGACCGGCGCAGCAGCTCGTCGTTCGCGAACACGGTGCCGAACCGAAACGGCAGCACGGTCGCCAGGCCGAAACAGGCGGCCACGACACGCGCGTGGTCCTTCGCGTGCGCGGAAGAGGGCTCGGCGGAAGAGACGTGCTCCGAAACCACGACGGCCAGGTCGCTGGCGCTTTGAACGAAAACCTGTCCGCCGCCGATACCGGTCATCGCGGGGAGCGGGATCGGTTTCCGGTGGTGCTGCAGGTCGGGAAAAGCTTGTTTCTCGGTAACGCAGTAGGCATACCACGCCATTGGGGCACTCCACGGGCTAGAGGGTGTTCCGGTCGAGTCGCAACCATGCTTGGAGACTTCTGGAAGGAGCGGCCGGTAACCGTTCCTCCCAATTGTTCGGCATCCTAGCCGCCTGTGTGTAGGCTTGGCAATCAAAATCTCCCACGAAAGTGGTAGTAACCTCGCGCAAAAAGACGTTCCCTCGACCGGGGGGAACAGCATCGACCGCCCCAGAGTGCCGGAAGATTACCCTTAACGGTGCAGATTCACCGCCAAAAGCACCGCCTGTGCGATGACCAGAAGTAAAAGGATCAGGAGCCCCGCCGTGAGCAGGCGCGACCGGTCCTGCACCTGGTGAGTCAGGTGCGACAGCGTCCCCTGCTCGGCGACCGTGCGTTCCAGCCCTTCCCGCATCCGGCGCAGCTGCTCGTCCTGCCCTTCCACCCGCTCGCGCAGCGTGCGGACCTCGGCTTCGAGCGCCGCCTGCTTTTCTGCGCTCGCCGGGGCAGCAGCTGGGACCGCCGCCGGTGCCGCCGCGACCGGCACCGCCCCGGGAGTGGCATTGCCCGCAAACAGCCGCAGCAGCGGAACAAATCGCTCCGCCGCCTGCACTCCCCGGCCCACTGCCTGCACACCCCCGTGCGGAAACGACTGCAGCGCCCGGCTCAACACGGGCACCACGGAGTCCAGGTTACCGAGCAGCTGCCGCCCTAAACGCCCCGGCGTCCCCGGCACTTGGCTGGGATCGAGAACCGAAGGCACCTCCGCCGGAGCCTCTTCCCGCACGGGCACCTCGGCCTTGCCCGTTTCTCTCGCAGCGGGTTCCGCAGCCTGCCGCATCAATCGATCTACCGCATCGTACTTCGCCATTGTCAAGACTCCTTCTTCCCTCGCGAGCTCTCTTTCGCGTCTCCGAGCGCCGCGCGCATGGCCTCCACCGGCGCCGGTCGTCCGGTCCACAGCGACCACTGCCGCGCGCCCTGGTGGAGAAACATCTCCAGCCCGTCTACCACTTCGATGCCGCGCGCCCGCGCCGCACGCACCAGCGGCGTTTCCACCGGGCGGTAGACCGTCTCGAACACCACCTGCGCCCCGAACAGAGCGTCCTCGTCGACCGGAAGCTCCGCCGCGAGCGCCCCAGCCATTCCGGCCGGGGTCGCGTTCACGATCACGTCGAACCCTCGGACCCGCGACCGCTCCGCGACCCGCGCGCCGCTTTCCCGCGCCAGCTGCTCGGCCGCGATCCACGTCGCATCCGCAACATCGCCGACCTTC
>CAXTTW010000148.1:0-6408 GCA_964247255.1 uncultured Acidobacteriaceae bacterium | reverse complement strand
ACCAACGTGCGGCCGGAGACGCTCGCCCAGGATGCCGAGCTGCGGGCGCGGGCGAAGCGCGGCGAGCTCCCGGAAGCGGAATTCCTGCGGTTTACCTCGCCGGTACGGACGCCGTACCCCGAAAACGACTTGGTCAATGCCCGCTGGTACCCAGCGCGGCCGGACCCGCAGACCGGCGAGCCGCCCCGCAAGGCGATCGTGGTGATGCCGCAGTGGAACGCGGACGCCTTCTCGCACAATGCCTTGTGCGCCATCTTCAACCGGTTCGGCGTGTCGGCGCTGCGGCTGTCCAAGCCCTACCACGACATCCGCCGGCCGGCGGAGCTCGAGCGGTCGGACTACGCGGTCTCGTCCAACATCGGGCGAACGCTTGGCGCGGCGCGGCAGGCGGTGGTGGACATCCGCTGCTGCCTGGACTGGCTTGAGGCGCGGGGCTACCGGCGGTTCGGCGTCTTGGGGACCTCGCTCGGCTCGGCCTACGGCTTTCTGGCGGCGGCGCACGATCCGCGCCTCGAAGTGTGCGCCTTCAACCACGCCTCGTACACCTTCGGCGACGTGGTGTGGACCGGGCAAAGCACCCGGCACATCCGCGCCGGCTTCGAGCAGGCGGGGCTCACCCAGGACCGGCTGCGCGCGCTGTGGGCGGCCATCTCGCCCGCGCACTACATGGAGCACTTCGCGCAAACGGCGCGAGAGCGGAACCGGCGCACCCTGGTCATCCATGCCAAGTGGGATTTGACATTCCTCGAGCGGTACTCGCTGGAGGTTTTGCGCGCCTTCCGCGAGCTGGGCGTTTCGCATGAATCGCACGTGCTGCCCTGTGGGCACTACACAACCGGGGAAACGCCTTACAAGTTCCTCGACGGCTGGTGGCTGGGCAGCTTCATCTATCGATCGTTCCGAGACAGTTAGGTGGCGGTTGAAATGAGATTGAGCAGCATATCCGCGTTGCGGTGCGCGAGCTTCGCGAGGGTCTCGCCTTTCAGCCCAAGTCCGTCGAGCAGCGCGCGGCCCCGCGCGGTCGAACGGAACGGGTAATCGATCGAGAACAGCATACGGTCGCTGCCCGCTACCTCCAGCGCGCGATGAAACGAGTCGGCGGTGAAATAGCCGCTGGTCGTCATCCAAAAGTGCCGATGGAAGTACTCCGCGACCGGGCGGCGAAGGTGCGAGGTCATCAGCGCCAGCGCGCCGGCGGCCCGTTCGATCGAAAACGGCAGGTTCTCCCCCATGTGCCCGACAATCACCCGCAGTCCGGGGTGCCGGTCGAAGAGACCGGAAACGATAAGCCGCAGCACATGGAGGCCGGTTTCCGCGTGCCAGCCCCATGCCGCGATCGCGAGCAGGTTGCCCATATTGGCGGGCAGGCCGCTGTAGTACGCCTGGGTGACCGGCGGCGGCGGCGGCGCGGGGTGCAGGTAGACGGGCATATTCAGGGCTTCGATGGCTGCCCACAGCGGGGCGAACCGTTCGTCGTCGAGCAGGACGTCCCCTGTCGTGCCGTGCAGCATGACGCCGGCGAAGCCCAGCGTCGTATGCGCCCGGTGAAGTTCGTCGAGCGCACCGTCAGGATCGGCGAGCGCGAGTATCGCGAAGCCGGCGAAACGGTCCGGGTGCGCCCCCACGGCGGCCGCGATCCGGTCATTGGCGTCGCTTGCCAGGGCCGCGGCCTGGGCGGGCGGCAGCTGCTCGAGGCCATTGGCGGCAAGCGAAAGCACCTGCACCGTGATCCCGGAGGCGTCCATGGCGGCCAGGCGGCCCTCTCCCATGTCGAGCAGAGCCGGCTCCATACGAGCCAGCAGCGCCGCAGGCGGGCTGCCCGGCAGCTTGCGCATGGCATGCGCGAAAGCCGGCGTGAGGACGTGCTCTTCCAGCGTGATGATCCGCATGGGTCGGAGCTCCCGAGCATCGAAGAGATAAAGGCAGCCAGCGCGAAGCAGGGACGCGATGGCAGCGAGTCTATCGCAACGGTGTCAACGGGTGCCTTCTACTGAAGGCGAATCACGAGGCCGGGAGTTTTGCGGCGCGGATCCGCTTGCCGGCGCGCACGACCAGCGTCGCCGGCAGGGTGGGGACACCGACGTGGGGGCTCGCGACCGGCTCGCCGCCGATTCGGACGGAGCCCTGCTTCAGCTTGCGGGTCGCGTCCGTGGCGGAGTCGGCGAGGGCCAGCCGGACGAGCAGCTTGTCCACGCGAACTTGCCGGTCGCTCTCCTTCCAGCCCAGCTCCGCAGGCGCAATGGTGATTTCCTCGACATGCTCAGGCTGTTCGTCGCGCTGGAACTGCCGTGCCCAGCCTTCGTCGGCCTCGCGCACGCTGCTTTCGGGCCAGTAGCCGCCGGTGATGGCGCGGGCCAGCTCTTTCTTCGCTTCCATGGGGTGCAGCACGCCACTTGCGACCTCGGCCCGCTTGGCCTCGACCTCGGACTGGCGCAGGTCGGTCAGCAGCAGCCAGAACCGCCACATGAGTTCGTCCGAGATCGACATGATCTTGCCGTACATCTCGCCCGCCGATTCGTCGATGCCAATTGAGTTGTTCAAGGATTTCGACATCTTTTGATGGCCGTCTAATCCTTCGATGATCGGCGTCATCAGCACGATTTGCGAGGGCTGGTCGTAGTGACGCTGCAGCTCGCGGCCGATCAAGAGGTTGAACTTCTGATCGGTCCCACCCAGCTCCACATCCGCCTTGAGCGCAACGGAATCGTAGCCCTGGGCCAGCGGGTACAACAGTTCGTGCAGTGCGATCGGCTTTTCCTCCTCCCAGCGCTTGTGGAAGTCGTCCCGCTCCAGCATCTGCGAAACGGTAAACTGCGCGGCTAACCGGATGATGCCTTCAAAGCCGAGCGTATCGAGCCATTCGGAGTTGAAGCGGACCTCCGTGCGTTCGCGGTCCAGGATGCGAAAAACCTGGTCAGTGTAGGAGCGGGCGTTCGCATCGACTTGCTCGCGGGTAAGGGGCTTGCGCGTCATGGACCGCCCGGAAGGATCGCCGATCAGCGAGGTGAAGTCGCCGACCAGAAAGATGACCTGGTGGCCGAGATCCTGGAAGTGCTTGAGCTTGCGCATGAGCACGGTATGGCCCAGGTGCAGATCGGGCGCGGTCGGGTCGAAGCCGGCCTTTACCCGCAGAGGCTTCCCGGATGCGTGGGACTGCTCTAAACGCGCCCGGAGGTCAGTGACGCGGATGATCTCCGCCGCCCCTTTTTGAAGGAGGTCGAGCTGCTCGTCGACGGGAAGAAAGGCGGTGCCGGTTGCTTGCATGGTTCGGGACAGTATAGGACGCCGCTTCGCGCGGCATCCTATGTGAAAACGGCGTGAATCGACGCCGGGGAGATTCAAAATGCGCCCTTGGACCTGTTTTCCTTTTGCTGTACTGACTGCCCTCGCCTTGACCGGATGCGGCAACAACTCGCCGAGCACGACCACCCCGACACCCGCTCCGACGACCCCCACGACCACGGCCGACTTCTCGACGACCGTGTTTATCGGCGATTCGCTCACCGCAGGCTTCCAAAACGGCTCCCTGCTCGAAACGCAGCAGCCGAATGGCTGGGCACCTCTCTTCGCGAAGCAAGCAGGCGCGACCATCGTGCAGCCGCTCATCGCCGCCCCCGGCGTCCCCGCGGTCGAGCAGTTGGTCAGCGTGGGCCCGCCGCCCGTGACGAACACGAAGAGCGGCACCAGCTCCGGGCGCACCAATGGGAGCGCGCAGCCCACCGACCTGGCCGTACCGGGCCACCTGCTGCACGATCTCATCAACGCCGGGCCGACCGCGCTGCCGACCGCCGCGCAGGACATCCTGACGACGCTTGTTCTCGGCTTCCCGCTGGGCAACTCGAACACGCAACTGCAAGAAGCGGTTGCGCTCAAACCTACGACGCTGTTTGTGTGGATCGGCAGCAACGACGCGCTGCTCGCGGACGACTCGGGCCGGCCCGCCTCCATGACGCCGGTTGCGAGCTTCACCACGGACTATGCGCAGCTGTTGTCGACCCTGCACGGCAAGCTGCCCGGGACGCGGCTCCTGGTGCTCAACCTGCCGGACGTTACGGCGATCCCACTGCTCACGCCCGCGGCGAGCATCCTCCAGGAAGCCTCGACGCAAACCGGGCAGAGCACCGCGCAGCTCGGTACAGAGCTCGGCCTGTCCGCCGGCGACCTGGTCACGGCGCAAGGGCAAATAGAGGTAAACGCGGCGGTTCAGGCCATCCAGGGGGGCAAAACCCCGACAGCGCTCGATGATGCGGGCGTGCTGACCGCGGCCGAAGTGCAGCAGGTGCAGGCGACCGAGACCCAGTACAACCAGGTCATCGCTCAGCAGGCGCAGGCTGTCGGGGCGACGCTGGTCGACATCCATACCTTTTTCGCGGGCCTGAGCACACCGCAGACCATCGACGGCCAGCAGGCGACCACGGCGTACCTGGGCGGGATTTTCAGCCTGGACGGCACGCACCCCACCAACACCGGCTATGCGCTGGTCGCCAACTACGTCATCACCAGCCTGAACGCTAGCCTGAAGACGACGCTGCCGAGCGTGGACGCGAACGCGGTAGCCGCGGCGGACCCGCTGTTCGGCTCGAACATCAAGCCGGTGGGTGCCGCGCCGCAGCACATCTCGCCGCAGGCCGGCCTTCAGGCAGGGACACTGCTGCGAGGGCGCTACTTAAAGCTGTCTCATAATTAGCTCTCCGGCTTCGGTATTCCTAGTGAGCTCCGCTTCGCGGCGGATCTCATCCGCGGCTTCACCGACGTTACGCGTTTGTGAGACCGCTACTGGGGTCCGCGGGTTGACAGGCGAACCAAGGCATGGGTAGGGTGGTGTCGCTTTCCTAAACGGCATCTTCCCGAGGCGGACGTGGAAACGATTCCACTTCGGCCACTATCCAGGAGCCCCCATGCTTCGTTTCTCCCTTGCTTTTGCCTTTGCAGCCGCCTCCCTTGCCGCCTCCGCGCAAACCACGCCGCCTCCGCTCATTGAGGCCTCTCAGGCGGTCAACGCGCTCCAGAACTTCTACATTCCCAGCACGGGCCTGTACCGGACCACCGGCTGGTGGAATGCCGGTAACTCCATAACCGTACTGGCGAACTACTCGCGGCTCAACAACACGCAGGCGTACTACCCTGTCTTCGCGAACACCCTCAAGCAAGCCGCGACCGTCAACCCTAATTTTCTGGACGGCTACTACGACGACGCGGGCTGGTGGGCGCTCGGCTGGATCGACGTGTACGACCTGACCAAGCAGCCGCAGTATCTCGAGCAGGCGCAGTCGATCTTCGAGGCCATGACCGGCGCGTGGGACAGCACCTGCGGCGGCGGCGTGTGGTGGAACACCGATCGCAAGTACAAGAACGCGATCACCAACGAACTCTTCCTCTCGGTCGCAGGCGAGCTGGCCGCGCGGACTCCGGCCGGCACGACCGTCGGAATCGGGACAGGCGCGCCGCCCCGCACTTACCAGGCCTGGGCACAGGCCGAGTGGGACTGGTTCCGCAACTCGGGCATGATCAACCCGGACAATCAGATCAACGACGGGCTGGACCCCGCGACCTGCAAGAACAACGGGCAGCCGGTGTACACGTACAACCAGGGCGTGATCCTGGGCGGCCTGGTCCAGCTGAACGCGCTGACCGGCGACAAGACATTGATCCCCGAGGCGCAGACGATCGCGAACACGGCGATCGCGCGCCTGACCGACGCGAACGGCATCCTGCACGAGCAAGCGGGCGAACAGCCGGGAAGCGGCGGAGACGGGGCGGAGTTCAAGGGCGTCTTCATGCGCAACCTGATGGCTTTGAACGAGGCCGCGCCGGACGCGCGCTACAAAACCTTCGCGGACGTGAACGCGCAAAGCATCTGGCTCAAGGATCAGGGGCCGAACTCCCAGTTTGGGCTGATCTGGTCCGGGCCCTTCGACATCCCGAATGGAGCGAGCCAGAACTCGGCTATCGATGCCTTCCTGCTGGCGGCCTCGGCGGAGACGATCGCGGTGGGCGGAGGCGCGCCTGTACCCAGCTTTACCCTGAGCGCCGCGCCCGCGACCGTCACCCTGCCGACCGGAGGCACCGCCCAAGCGACCGTCACGCTGGCCCCGGTCAACGGTTTTACCGGAACGGTGAACCTGTCGGCGGAGGTGGTGGGCGCGCCGACGGGGGCGCAGGCGACTCTCAGCACGTCGTCACTGAACGCTAAGGGCACGGCCACGCTCAACGTGACCACCACCGGCGCGACCCCGGGCGGCAACTACCTGGTCGCGGTGAGCGGCACCAGCGGCACCCTGGCGCAGATCGCCTATGTGACGGTCCAGCTGCCGGACTTCACGCTCGCGAGCGCGAGCAAAACCCTCTACCCGAACCAGTCCGGTGAGGTCGCCGACGCCCTCTCCGTCGCGCCTATCAATGGCTTCA
>CAXTTW010000147.1:2226-6418 GCA_964247255.1 uncultured Acidobacteriaceae bacterium | reverse complement strand
GACGGACGCGGAAGAGCAGATCACCGGCCCGGCATGGGGGATCGCTTTCCGTGACGGCGCGCCCACGCCCGCCGCGCACGCCTTCGCGAAGAAGGCCGGAGTGCCGGTCGAGGCGCTCAAGCCCGTGACCACGCCGAAAGGCGAGTACATCTCCGCCACCCTGGGCCGCCCCGGCCGCCCCGCCGCCCAAGTCCTAGCGGAGTTAGTTCCGAAGGAGATCGCGGCCCTCAACTGGCCCAAGCCGATGTACTGGCGGGCAGGGAAACCTGAGCGGTTTGTTCGCCCGCTGCAATGGCTCGTTGCGCTGCTCGACGCCGAGGTGGTCCCGATGGAGTTCGCCGGGGTCCACGCCGGGCGGACGAGCCGAGGCCACCGCATCCTGCATGGGCCTGAGCCCGTGTCCATCGAGAGCCCAGGAAACTACGCGGAGGCGCTCCGCGCGGCATCCGTCGAGCCCAGCGTGGAAGCCCGCCGCCACCTGATCCGTAGGGCGCTCGACCGCGTCACCCGCGACGAAGCCCCCGGCGCGCGCTGGCGCGAGGACCACGCGCTGGTCGACACGGTGACGCACCTCACGGAGTGGCCCTCTGTAATCCTCGGCTCGTTCGAGCCGGAGTTCCTCGCGCTGCCCGAAGAGGTCCTGGTCACCGTTATGCGCGACCACCAGAAGTACTTCGCGGTCGAGGACGCCGGGGGCAAGCTCGCGCCGCACTTCCTGGCCGTGCTCAACGCCGAGCCCAAAGGGACCATCCGGCACGGCAACGAGCGGGTGCTGCGGGCCCGGTTCTCGGACGCGCGCTTTTTCTGGGAGTTCGACCGGCGGACATCTTTGGACGAGCGCAAAGCGATGCTCGAGCACGTGACGTTCCAAAAAGACCTGGGCTCGTATGCGGAAAAGACCGCGCGGACGCTCGCGATCGCGGACGCGCTCGCCGAGGCGGTCGGGAAGCGGGGTACGGTTGTGAACCGTCCCGCCCTCCATCGCGCCGCCGCCCTCGCCAAGGTCGACCTGATCACTGAGCTCGTCAAGGAGTTCACCGAGCTGCAGGGCATCGTCGGCGGCCTGTATGCCCGCGCCGCCGGGGAGCCGGAAGCTGTCGCGCAGGCCGTCTACCATCAGTACCGGCCCGCCGCGATCACTGAACCGATCCCGCCGACGCCCGAAGGTCAGATCCTCGGCCTCGCCGACCGCATCGGGACGGTCGTGGACCTGTTCGCGCTCGGGCTCGTTCCCAGCGGCTCGCGCGACCCCTACGCCCTGCGGCGGGCCGCCAACGCGATCGTCAAAATCTTCGCCGTCTCCGAGCTGCCGCTGACCCTGTCTGACCTGCTCAGTGCCGCCGGAACGCGCTCGGCGGACGTTCACGGCTTCCTGCGCGAGCGCCTCGCGTACTACCTCCAGGACATCCGCAAACTCCCCGCCGACGCGGTCGAAGCCGCGCTCGCCGCCGGGTTCGACGACATCCCCGACGCCGAGCTGCGCGCCGCCGCCCTGGCCGAGTTCACCGGATCCGAGGACATGCTCGCCATCTCCGCCGCGTGGAAGCGGACCAAGAACATCCTGCGCCAGGCCGCGGAAAAGGATCTGCCCGTCCCGGAGCGCATCGACGAGCGCCTGCTGGCCGACGAGGCCGAGCGCGGCTTGTACGCGGCGGCGACCGGGGTCATCGCCCGGGTACACCACCACGGGCGGGAAGGGAACTACCCAGCCGCGCTCGCCGCCATCGCCTCCCTTCGGCCGGCGGTCGACCTGTTCTTCGAGAAAACCATGGTGATGGCCGAAGACCCGGCCCTGCGCGTCAATCGGCTCGCGCTGCTCCGGCACATCGTCGACCACCTGGGCCGCTTGGCGGACTTTTCCGCGCTCGCCCCCGCATGAAGCAGCTGCTCCTCGCGCTGGGGCTGGCCGTGGCCGCGCGCGCGCAAACTCTCCCTCCGCAACAGTTCGCCGATCTGGGCGTGTGCCGGCTCGACTCCGGCGCGGCGATTGAGCCCTGCCGGCTGGGCTACCGCGTCTTCGGGGTTTTGAACGCCGGTAAGACCAATGCCGTGCTGTTTCCGCTCTGGTTCACCGGCCGCTCGGGCGACGTGGGCGCGCTCGTCGGCCCCGGGCCGGGGCATCTGCTCGACACGACCAAATACTTTGTCGTCGCGGTCGATCCGTTCGGCAACGGCGTTTCCTCCTCGCCCTCCAACAGCCCGTCGCAGCGCGGCATCGCGTTCCCCGTTTTTACCGTTCGGGATACAGTTCGGGCCGAGCAGCGCCTGCTCACCGGCACGCTTCACCTCACCCACATCCATGCCGTCGTCGGGCAGGACATGGGCGGCATGCAGGCCTATGAGTGGGCTGGCTCCGCCCCTACCTTCATGGACGCAGTGGTCGCCCTCGTCGCTACCCCCCAGCCCGCGTCCAACGACTTGTTCGTCTGGTCGTCTGAGCGCGCCGCCCTCGAAGCCGACCCCGCCTACGCTCATGGCGCGTACCGGCAGAACCCGCCCCTGCCGCTGGTCACCTACATCCATCAGATGGCGCTCTCCACCCCCCGGTTCCGGCTCGACCACGTCACCCGCGAGGGCTTCGGGCAATGGTTCGCCCGCATCGGCGCGGAGTTGCACCTCGCCACCGATGCGAACGATTACCTCCGGCAGCTCCAGGCCATGCTCGCGCACGACATCGCCCACGGCGGCGACATCTTCGCCGCCGCCCGCCTGGTGCAGGCCCGCATGCTCGTCGTCGCCGCCGAGCAGGACCAGATGGTCTCGCCCGTCCCCGCGCTGGCCTTCGCTCGCCTCACGCACGCGCAAACGCTGGTGCTGGAAGGCGAGTGCGGCCACATGGCCCCCGGCTGCGAGCTGCCCAAGGTGTCCGAGGCGGTCGCGCGCTTCCTCGCCCAGCCTTGAAGCGCTGCGGAGGTGGTGTGCTAAGCCTGCAACTTTCGCTAACGGCGTTTCCAGTAGATCATTGAAGTGTCCGGTGTCCTGTTACGGCGATCATGTACGACTGACATAGCAGAGTGAGCTGCTTCTCGAGGTCTCCAGCCGCAGCGGGAGAAGCTCCGTGTTCGAGCGCAGTTCGTATGACCCCGGCCATCGCTGAGAACATGACCTCAATGGCAAACTTGTCCGGCGTTCGCTGAACGTCTGAAGCCGTTTGTAACAGTTGGAGCATCGCCTTTTGCACTCGGGCGTTGCTGCGCGCCACAATGACCGGCCCGCCTATCTCACCTGAAATCCGGTAAAGCGCCGTCGAGATATCCGCCCTTGAGAGCTTCGCTTCTAATAATGTGCGTACCAACTCCTCGACCATCTCTGTGAGCGGCTTCCTTTGGGCAAGTCGGTTCATCTGCTCAATAGCTTCTGCCACCTTGCTCATGTGCCGGTCGAGCAGAGCAAAGAGAAGTGACTGCTTGTTGGGGTAGTACTGGTAAAGAGTTCCAACGGAAACGCCGGCTACGCGAGCGACCCGGTTGGTAGTCAAACGCTCCAGACCTTCCGTCAGCAAAACCTGAACAGTGGCTTCCTCAATGGCTTCGACGGTCGCTGAAGAACGCGCTTGGATAGGCGTCTTCCTTGGCAGATATGTGGGTACGGCTGCTGTTTTCATATGCGAGCTTTGAAACTGAAGCTTTGCTCATCTAATTATCACACGGCAGGCAACATTCTCCAGCAATGGGGGGCTGCTTACCAGGCCGATGACCGTGAACAAAGGAGATGTGATGACAACCTTAGAACAACGCCTACAAAAGTTGGAAGACGAGTCCGCGATCCGCGATCTGGTTGCGAAGTTCGCCGACGCCGCGACACGAAACGACATGGCGCTCCTTGCTACTGTGTGGAAGGCGGATGGCGTTTTCACCATCGAAGAGCCGCTGAAGAATGTTCGCAACGGAGTCGATGAGATCGTCGGCTTGGTATCGCAACTGCGCGGCAATAAGGAGTTCTTTGTCCAGTACGCCCATTCCGGCGTGATCGAACTCAACGCGGATCGCGCGACAGCCCGCTGGATCATGCGGGAAACCGGCAAGGGAGGAGAAAAGTACTACCACGTCGCCGGCATGTTCTTCGACTCGCTGGAGAAGATCAACGGCAAGTGGCTTTTCGTTGAGCGTACCTGGCGCTTTGCTTATATCGACTTCTCGCCCTTTACGGGAAATGGTCATGCTTTGCCTGCCTCCGTGTAGGCGAGTAAGCA
>CAXTTW010000147.1:0-2126 GCA_964247255.1 uncultured Acidobacteriaceae bacterium | reverse complement strand
ACTTTGTCGGTGAGGTGGCCGACCGTATTCCGACACTCGGTGATGCCGATCTTGGGCCAAGCGCTTTAGTACATGTTCACGGAGGCGCGTGGCGCGATCCAAATCTTTCCGCCTCCTCGATTGAGGCGACCGTGGCTCATGCGTTCCATGGCGCGGATAGCTCCCCGATCCAGGCGGTGGTAGGCATCGATTACACCCTCTCCCAATTTCCAACGCACGCCGAGCACCCATACGACTCCATTCGGGATAATCACTCTGAACCCGCACGGGACGCGGTGCATCCACAGCATGTGAACGACGTGTACCAAGCCTTTCGGTTGTTACGCTCGTTCGGACTGGCGGATGACACTTACCTGCTCTCCGGCCATAGCTGCGGCGCCTGCATCGCGTTTCAGGCTGTGCTCCAATCTCCAGCGTATTTCGGCCTCTCCGAGGATCTGGAGCCGCCCCGTCCCGCAGGACTTCTGGGACTGAACGGGTTGTACGATTTGCTGAATCTCGTCTACGCTCTCGACTCCCACGACCGGCTGCGCGGTGAGTACGACATGCTTCTCGGTAATGCTTTCGGTAGAGAGAAGAGCGCGTGGCCAACGGCGAGCCCGGCTCGTTTTGATCCGGAGGTCCTCTCCAAACGGCTTAAAGACGGTAAGGTCCCTAGACTCGTGCTCCTCGATCAGAGTAGAGAAGATCAGCTTGTTCCCATGAATCAGCTCGCCCAGATGCAGGCTGTCCTTCAGAAGGTTCACGGACTCAAGGTTCTAAGAGGCAATCGGTGCACCGGCGGTCATGCAGCTCCCTGGGAGCAGGGAAGCATGATTTGGCAAAGTGTTGAGGATATATTGTCTATTCTCATGAAAGACTCTTATTGATGTAAGAAGATATGCTTGTTGTCGTAACACTTACAGACACAATGCGATCGGAGGAATCTTCTCCTCGCCCAGTCATCTGACGTCAAGATACCCCAGGTCGCCACGAAAGACATTGGTGCGATAGGGGCCAAGTTCCTGGTGAGCGAGAGCTGGACAAAATAAAGCGGCAGCGCTATTCTTCGGGCCGAAGAAGCTTTCTTTCCAGAAAACGGCGGCGATCATGTCGGACGTCCTCGAAAGCAGGTGCCCGCCGACCCCTACAAAGCTCAACTTATCCTGTACGGATCAAACGAGGTGTTTGCGCAGGAACTCGTGGATTTGCTGATCGCCAAGGACAATGGATCACATACTACCGAGCTGTGCACTGCTCAAAATACGATTCCGACGATCTTCCGTAAATTGCTTCGTCCACACGCGCGCCGTAGATATCGAGATCTGTCGGCTTCCGTCATCGCGAGATGGTAAAACTGCCACCGATGCCTTCAAGCCGCACTCTCGGAAGCAAGCGGCTGAACCTGCAGCTTGGTAGCGAAGCGCCGTCGTAGTTTACGAAAGGGCAGACCGGCGGAAACTCTACGGAGTCAATGACTCTCCGCTCCCCACCTCCGCGAACGTCATCTGCTCCGCCTCGCTGCCCGTCTCCGCCCGCCACGCCTCGAACAGCCGCCCGTAACTCAGGGTCAGCAGTTCATCCTGCCGGAGCCCCAGCGACCCGGCGATCCGGTCGATCCACCTATCCGGCCCTTCGAGCTCCGCGAACACCCCTATGGGCGTCTCGTCGATGACGCAGTGGCCTTCCGCGTCCGCGTACTCTCGCCGCCATTTCTCGTACGCGAACGCCCGCGTATAACCCAGCCGCTCCAGAACCGTCATCAGAGCCGGGCCGTCCTCGACCGCCGTCTCGGTCTCCTCGCGGTGCTTGTGGGTCTCCGCCGGGTCGTGGTCCGGGGTCAGGCGCTTGTGGGTCAGCACCCAGCGCGGCCCGTACCGCCGCACCCGCAAGATCTGCCGCCCGGCCCGCAAGGTGTGCTCCGGGGTATCGAAAAGGATGTTTTGCTCGAAAGTCCGGGGCGTTTCCTCGCGGAAGCCCAGCGACCGCAGCCGCGCCACCAGCGCCGCGATCTCCGCAACCCGGAACTTAACCTCGACCTCCACCGCCTGTGCCATCTCGGCAGTATACGGGCCGCGATAATGGCTTATGCACACCTTGCGGCTCCGCGGCGACTACCTCGCCATCGTGACTCTCGGCTTCGGCGA
>CAXTTW010000146.1:266-6422 GCA_964247255.1 uncultured Acidobacteriaceae bacterium | reverse complement strand
GTCGCGGCGAACCGGGAGCTCCGGGCCCGGTTCCTGGCCGAGTCCGCGCTGCCGGTGCTGTTCCCCTCGCTCGCGCTCTCGACCGACAATGCCGCGATGATCGCGGCCGCGGCGTGGCCCCGTCTCCTGGCGGGACGAGTCGCGCCGAACGCGCTTTCCGCCGCGCCCAGGCTGGCCCTTGGCGGCGCGGCAAGCCTGTAAACTCGTTGGGACGCATGACGATTCGCCTCTTCAATACCCTCTCCGGAAAATTGGAAGACCTGCTGCCCGCCGACGGCGCGGCTCTGCGCATGTATGCCTGCGGGCCGACGGTGTACGACTACGGACACATCGGCAACTTTCGCACCTTCCTCCATGTGGACGTGCTGCGGCGGGCGCTGGAGCTGAACGGGGTCGAGGTCCGGCATGTGATGAACATCACGGACGTGGACGATAAGATCATCCGCAATGCCGCGGCGGCCGGGCTGCCCATCGCCGACTACACGCGTCGGTTCGAGGAGGCATTTTTCGAGGACCTGGACTGGCTCCAGGTAGAGCGCCCGACCGTGACCGCGCGCGCCACCGAGCACATCCCGGAGATGGTCGCGCTGGTTGAGCAGCTGGCCTCGAAAGAGCTGGCCTACCGCGTCGAGGATGGGTCGTGGTACTTCCGCATCGCGGGCGACCCCTCCTACGGCAAGCTCTCGAAGAAGGACCTTAGCGGCATGCACGACGGGGCACGGGTGGAGGTGGACGAGTACGACAAGGATTCCGCGCGGGATTTCGCGCTGTGGAAGGCACCCAAGCCGGGCGAGCACCACTGGGCCTCCGCGCTCGGGCCGGGGCGTCCAGGCTGGCACATCGAGTGCTCGGCGATGGCCATGCGGTTTCTCGGCCCCTCGTTCGACCTCCACGCGGGCGGCGAGGACCTGATGTTCCCGCACCATGAAAACGAGATCGCACAATCGGAGGGCGCGACCGGTGAAGTCTTCGCGCGGCACTGGTTCCATGTTCGCTTCCTCCTGGTCGAGGGACGCAAGATGTCGAAGTCCGAGGGGAACTTCTACACGCTGCGCGACCTGCTTTTGAAGGGGTACAAGGCTTCGGCGATCCGGTCGCTGCTGATCTCGGTCCCGTATGGGCAGCCGCTCAACTTCACCTTCGAGGGCCTGCAGGCGGAGACGGCGGCGCTGGAGCGGTTACGGGCGTTTCGAGACCGCATGCTGCGCTACAAGGCTCAGGATGAGAATGCGGAGCTGCAGGGGGAGGTCGAGCGCCACAGCCGGCTTTTCGATGAAGCGCTGGCGCACGACCTGAACACGGCGGCCGCCCTGGGCGCGGTCTTCGAAATGGTGCGACTGGCGAACACGGCGGCTGACTCCGGGCGACTCGGGGCCGACAACGTGCGCGCCCTGGTTGAATTTCTTGCGCGCTTCGACCGGGTATTCGCGGTGCTCGGAACCGACGATGCGGCGATTACTAAGGCGGCCCTGCGCTGGGCCGAAGCGGAGGGGCGGCTTGAAGAAGCGCCGGAGATGGTGCGGCGAGGACAAACACTTTCGAACGAGCAGATCGAAGCGCTGATCGCCGAGCGGCAGGAAGCCCGGCGGGCGCGAGAGTTCGGGCGTTCTGACGCGATTCGGAAGGAGCTCGCGGAGAAGGGCGTGGTGCTCGAGGATGGGAAAGACGGGGTGCGCTGGCTGAGGCGGTAGAAGGGCTTCCCATTGAGTAGGCGAACCAGGAGTCATTCTGAGAGGGTGTGTGATGAGTCGATGGCAACAGGATGACCTTGCTTCAGAGTCTCTCGGGAACTTTCCTTTCGCGGCGCAGCAGAAAGAAGCAGGGCAGAAACGCGGGCAGCGCGAAGAACCAGATTGCTCCAGGCAAGCGGGGGAGCGCGAGCTGGAGTGAGGCGTACAAACTCGACGCGGCGAGAGGGCAAACCACGGCCAGAATCGCTGTGATGCTCGTGAGCACGCCTTGCAGCTCCCCTTGCCGTTGCTCGTCCACATGGCCGGTAAGAATGGACTGGAGCGACGGCAGGGCGATCCCGCTGACCGCCAGCAAGGGCATGGTGCTGAGGGCCGCGGCGGTGGTGCGCGCCAAGCCGAACAGGCTGAAACCCAGCATGTCCGCACCCAACCCGAAGGCGACAGTACCCGGGCGGCCCAGGCGGCGTTCGGCGTGCTTCGGAAGAAGGATTTGCCCGAGCGCATAGAGGAGCCCGTAGAGAGCGAGCGACGCGCCGACGACGATCGGCGTCCAGCGAAAACGCGTGGTGCCGTAGATGACCCACAGCGAGCCCGTGACCTGGTTGACCGCGCTGATGGTCGCGAAGATGTAGAGCAGGGGCGCGATCCCGGGGATGCGTCCGACATAGGCCAGCGGCGCGAACGGGTTGGGCTGCGCGAGCGTCATGGGCGTTCGCTTGCCGGGGTGGCTCGGGCGAGACTCGGGCAGCAGAAACACACACACGAGCGCGCTGACACAGTTAAGGGCGGCAGCTAGGTAAAACGGGGCTCGAATTGAATACGTACCGGCAAAGCCGCCGAGGACCGGCCCCGCAATGAAGCCGATGCCGAAGCAGGCGTTCATGCGTCCGAAAGCTTGGGCGCGGTCGGCTTCGCTCGTCAGGTCGACGATATACGCGGTGGCCACGGTGAGGCTCGCGCCCGTGACCCCGGCCAGGGTACGCCCCAGATACAGGATGGGCAGGTTGGGCGCGAGCGCCATGACCAAGTTGTCAAAGGCGGTGCCGAACAACCCGGCAAGCAGGACGGGGCGGCGGCCATAACGGTCACTGAGCGCGCCGAGAACGGGCGAGGAGAGCAGGCTGGTGCAGGCGTAAGCGGCCAGGAGAGAGCCATAGTGGCGGGCGACGGCGGCGTTGGTCGCGCCGTGAAGAAGCGAACCGACCAGGGCGGGCATAGTCGGGAAAGCCATGCCGATGCCCATGGCATCGAGCACGACAATGAGCAGGATGAGTGTGGACCGGGTTTTCATGCGGGGCCGACGTCAAGCGGAAAGTCGCGCTTACGACCGCATGGGCTCCCAAAGCTCGACCTTGTTCCCTTCAGGGTCGGTAAACCAGCCGAAGCGGCCGTAGGGAGACGCTTCCGGCTTAGGAGAAATGGAGACGCCTTCGGTCTCGAGGTGGTCGAGGATCGCGTCGAGGTCGTCCACTTGAAAGTTAAGCATGGTCGGCTGCGTCGAAGGGAAGTACTCGGAAGCTTTCGAGAAGAAAGTGACGGCGATGGAGGCAGTCTGCCCTTCAGGAGGGAAGATGAAGCAGCCCTTTGCAGCGTTAAGGCCGAGATGCTTCTCATACCAAGTGTAAAGGGCCTTCGGATCGTCGGCTCTTACGAATGCTCCGCCAAATCCTATCACTCTCGCCATGGCTACGCTTTTACCACAAAAAGGCAGCCATAAAGGCTGCCTTTTTGTGGTTTTCTCTGAAGCTCAAGCCGGGGAGGGGCTTCCTTCCGGGAAGGCTCCGCCGTGCTTAGGTTCCGGCTTCAAAACCTGCTGCACGTCGCCGGTCGGGGTGCCGTTGGTGGGGCCACCGGGCAGCTTCATCGGCGGCAGTTCCCTGCCGTCGAGAATCGCCTTGATGTCGTTCGCGTCGATGGTTTCGCGCTCGAGCAGGGCATTCGCCATGCGGTGCATGACATCCTGCTTGGAGTCGAGAATCCCGTACGCAGACTGGTAAGCCGAGTCGACCATGGAGCGTACTTCGGCGTCGATCTGCTTGGCGGTTTCCTCCGAGAAGTCGCGGTGCTGCGAAATCTCGCGACCCAGGAAGATCTGCTCCTCCTTCTTGCCGAAGGTGAGCGGACCCATGCGGCTCATGCCGTACTCGCAAACCATCTTGCGCGCGAGGTCCGTGGCGCGCTCAATGTCGTTGCCCGCACCGGTAGTCATCTGCTTGAGGAAGATCTCCTCGGCGATGCGGCCGCCCATCAGGATGGCAAGCTGCGTTTCCAGGTAGTCCTTGGTCACGGTGTGTTTGTCGTCGACGGGGAGCTGCATGGTAACGCCGAGCGCCATGCCGCGCGGAATGATAGTGACCTTGTGCAGCGGGTCGGCGTGGAGGCGAACCGCCGCGACTAGAGCGTGGCCGGCTTCGTGGTAGGCGGTGACCCGCTTTTCCTCGTCGCTCAGCAGCATGGATTTGCGCTCGGCACCCATCAAGACCTTATCCTTGGCGGACTCGAAATCGAGCATCGTCACGGACTTGCGGTTGTTGCGGGCGGCGCTCAGGGCAGCCTCATTGACCATGTTCGCGAGATCGGCGCCGGAAAAGCCCGGTGTGCCGCGCGCCATGACGCGGAGGTCGACGTCTTCCGCCGTGGGAACCTTGCGGGCGTGGACGGCGAGTACTTCCTCGCGGCCGCGTACATCGGGCCGGCCCACGATCACGCGCCGGTCGAAGCGGCCAGGGCGCAGAAGGGCGGGGTCGAGCACGTCGGGACGGTTGGTCGCCGCGACGAGTATGACGCCGTCATTTGCCTCGAATCCATCCATCTCGACAAGCAGCTGATTCAAGGTCTGCTCACGCTCATCGTGCCCGCCGCCGAGGCCCGCGCCGCGATGGCGGCCGACCGCGTCGATCTCATCGATGAAAATGATGCAGGGCGCATTCTTCTTGCCTTGTTCGAACAGGTCGCGGACGCGCGAGGCACCGACGCCGACAAACATCTCGACGAAGTCCGAACCGGAGATCGAGAAGAAGGGAACGTTGGCCTCACCCGCGACAGCGCGGGCCAGCAGGGTCTTGCCGGTTCCCGGCGGTCCCACCAGCAGCACACCCTTGGGAATACGTCCGCCGAGCTTCTGGAACTTCTGTGCTTCGCGGAGGAACTCAATGATCTCCTTGAGTTCTTCCTTCGCTTCGTCGCAGCCGGCGACGTCCTTGAACGTGACCTTTTTCTGCTGCATCGAGAGCAGGCGCGCGCGGCTCTTGCCGAACGAAAGCGCCTTGTTGCCGCCCGACTGCATCTGCCGCAGCATGAAGAACCACAGCGCGCCGATGATCAGAATGGGCCCGAGATTGAAGAGCAGCGGCAGCCAGGAGGAACCCTGGTTGTCACGCACCGTCACCGAAACGTGATTTTCCTGCATCACGTCATAGAGCTTGGGGTAGTTGGCCGGAACCGTGACGTGGTAGGGCGTGCCGTTCTTGAGCTTGCCGTGGATCTCACTGCCCGTGACCGTCGCGTCCTGCACCTGTCCACCCTGGGCGTCTTGCAGGAAGGTGGAGAATGCCACGTCCTGGTCATGCCCTGAACCCGAGCCCTTCTGGAAGACCTGCCACAGCAGAATCAGGCAGGCGAAGATGAACACCCAGAAGATTACCGTCTTAACCGTTGAATTCACCAGACACCCTCACTTCTCTCACAGCGCGTACGAAACTTTAGTCTTTAGACGCGAATTGCAGGCCAAGGAAGCAAGGGTGCGCGTCCGGCATCCATGCGCTCAAAGAAGGTTCCTATGAGACTACAGGAGGATGGGGCGGACGCGAACCACCGATTTCCGCTTTCTTGAGTATGCGCGTTTCCGCGTTCCATTTTGGGCCTTCCGCGCCTTGCGTCCTGTTTTGGGTTTGACCGGCTGGCGTGCCGCGGCCTGGGCGCGTCAGCCGAGCGTGGGCAGCCTTATGCTGGGGAGGTGAGGCCTCGCGCGGCACCCCTCCTTCCGGCTTTTTCCACCGCCCGCCTGCCGCCCGGGACGCGGCTGGGTCTGGCCGTTTCCGGTGGCGCGGACTCCGTCGCGTTGCTGCGCCTGGCCACACTGCTCGCAGGGCAAAACGGATGGCGGCTGCGCGTGCTGCACGTGGACCATGGACTGAGGGCAGCCTCCAAAGCGGACGCCCTATGGGTTCGGGATCTGGCCGGCGAGCTCGGGTTGCCCTTCGAGCTCTATAACGCCGCGCTCGGCGACCTGGCCGCGGGCGTCGAGGAAGCGGCGCGGGCGGCGCGGTACGGATGGTTCAAGACTGTACTGGCAGATGGTGGGCTCGATGCGGTCGCCACCGGCCACACCCTGGACGACCAGGCCGAAACCGTGCTGGCACGCCTGCTGCGCGGGGCGTGGACCGGGGGCCTCGGCGGCATCTACCCCGCGGTGCGCGCGGCCGCCCTCCCCGGTCCGGCGGCTTCGAGCACGGGCAGGGTTGTC
>CAXTTW010000146.1:0-248 GCA_964247255.1 uncultured Acidobacteriaceae bacterium | reverse complement strand
ACTGCGGACGGTCCTCCAGACGCACGAGCAAGCCTGGCGCGCGGACGAAACCAACGCCGACCCGCGCTTGACTCGCAACCGCATCCCGGCGGAGCTCCTGCCCGCGCTGGCCGCCTTTCAACCGCAAGCGCCGGAGCAGCTGGCCCAGATGAGCGAGCTGGCGCGGGAAGACGAAAGCTACTGGCAGGCGGAGGTCGCGCGGCTGCTGCCGGCGCTCCTTCTGCCGGGACGGGCGGTGCGCGGGGGCG
>CAXTTW010000145.1:0-6471 GCA_964247255.1 uncultured Acidobacteriaceae bacterium | reverse complement strand
TGCTTGATGAGCGTGTTCGGCCCCCAGGAGTTCTTGTTGGTCACGTTGCCGGGCACCGCGTACACGTCGCGGTTCTGCTCGAGCGCGCAGCGGGCCGTCACGCGGGAGCCGGAGTACTCCGCCGCCTCGACCACCAGCACCCCCTGCGAGATAGCGCTGAGGATGCGGTTGCGCTTGGGAAAGTTGGGCGGCGCGGGGTAGGTGCCGAGCGGCTGCTCGGTGGCGATGCAGCCCCCGGTCGCGACGATCTGCTCCGCCAAAGCCTTGTTTTCTTTCGGATAGATGACGTCGATGCCCGTGCCCCAGATGGCCACGGTGGGCTTGCCGGCGGAGATGGCGCCCCGGTGCGCGAAGGTGTCGATGCCGCGCGCCATGCCGCTCATCACGAGCACGTTGCGCGTGGCCAGGTCACGGGAAAGCAGCTCCGCCATGCCCGAGCCGTAAGGGCTGGGCGAGCGCGTGCCCACCACCGCAATGCCGTGCGCGGAGAGCAGCTTGGCGTCGCCCCGGACCCACAGCACCGGAGGCGGGTCGAAGATCTCGCGCGGAGGGTAGAGCGGGTCGTCGTAGGGCAGGAAAGCCGCGCCGGATGATTGAAGCCGGCCCGCTTCCTCTTCCGCGGCCTTCCAGGCCTGGCCGTCCGCGAGGAACTGGACCGAGGGCGCGGGGAAGCGCTGCGCCTCGAGCGCGGTGAGCGGCAGGCGGACCACCGCCAGGGCGGAGCCGACCCGCTCGACCGCCTGAAGGATACGCCGGGACCCGAGTCCGGGAGTCAGGGTCAGGGCCAGCCAGGCGAGGCGCTCGGGGGCTTCGAGTAGCTGCGGTTCGGAGGGGCGCACGACAGAGGGCGCGGGCAGGGTGGATTTGCTGGAGGGCATGGCGTTGGCTGGAGGCTAACGCCGGTACCGGGATGAGGCAACGTCACGAAAGTACCGTAGATGGCTACCAGATGCGGCGGACGCCGAACTGATCGAGCTTTCTATCCTTGCTGACGACGGCAAAATCGTGTTCCAACGCCTGTGCTGCGATCATTCGATCGAATGGGTCGCCATGCTCCCCAATCAGCCGGCCGCCACGCAGGCCGGCCTCGGCAGAGATGTTCAGGATCCGGTACCCGGCTTCATGCATCTTCTCGACGAAAACACCCTCCAGATTTCGCGCTTGCGGCAACCTGCCCAGCCTGACCTTCGTTGCGATCTCCCATGCGCTGGCGGCGGAGACGAACACGACCGTCTTCTGGTTTGCGATGATTTCTGCCGCCGGCCGGCTCAAACCGTCAGGATCGAGGAGAGCCCACAGTAGAGCGTGCGTATCCAGAAGAACGCTCACTCCTCCTCGCCATCGTCGCAGCCATCCCACCCTTTGGGAAGAGGCTCCCAGAAAGAATCGGGCAGTACGAAACCGGGTGTCTGCATCGCTCCCAGCCGCTTCGGCTTAAACGGGTCGATCGGCTCCAGCCGGATGACCGGCGTTTTCTCCCGCCCGGAGGTCAGGATCACTTCTTCGCCCGCCTGCGCCTTCCGCACGAGCTCTGACAAGTGCGTCTTCGCTTCAAAGATCGTCGCTTTCGTCATGGCTGCTCCCCATGAGTGCTAGTTTAGCTTGGCCAGTCAGAGGGGGCAAGCTGGAGTGGCCGAACTCAGCCCACCATCTCCCGGTCCAGCGCATAGGGCATCAGGGTTTCAAGCGAAACCACCTCCAGCGTCGCCTGGTGCGTGGCCGCGAGCACGATCGGCGGGGCCGTCCCGTGCCGTTCCGCTTCGGCCCAGCGCATCACGCACAAGCACCAGGGGTCGCCCGCCTTAAGCCCGGCGAAGCCCGGCCGCGGGGTAACCAGGTCGTTGCCGCGCGACTTCGAGAACTGAAGAAACTCGTCCGTCATCACCGCGCACACCACGTGGACGCCGAAGTCATCCGGCCCCGTTTCGCAGCAGCCGGTACGGTAAAAACCGGTCATCGGGTCCTTGCCGCAGGTTTCAAGCGCATTGCCCAGTACGTTGCGTGCCGCTTCCTTGGTTGCCATTGCCGCGCCTCCATCTCGGCTACAGTGTATTGGGAGGGAGCCCCGCCATGCCGAGCTTTTCGCTGCCGCCGACCAAACCGCTCGATAGGATGAATCGTTTGGGCGACATGGGGCGGTTCCCGCCGGCGGTGCACGCGGGCGCGACCCTCAACGTGCTGCTCACCGTCGCCATGACCCTCGTTGTGTTCGCGCACTACGGCGGACTGCCGTGGGCGCTGCCCTGCTGGGTGGCCCTGGTGCTCGCGCTGAACGTGGCTCCGGTGGTGCTGCTGCGGTTGACCGGCTGGCGCATGGCCGCGCCCTATCCACCAGTCGAGCAGATGAGCTTCGGGGGCGACCAGCACCGGTTCGCGAACTGGGTGTACCTGGCCGCCTCGGCCAACATGGCGTTCTGGATCGCGCTCGCCTGGTGCGCCTATTCCGTCTTGCCGCCGGAGCCGGCGCTGCTCGGGGTGCAGTTCCTGGCCCTGGTGTCGACCACGGCCCCGGTATGGCTGCGGGCGTTTCGGACCGCTCCCTCGTGAAGCTGCGCATGGCGGCGATCGACTACCTGAACCCGGCTCCGTTGATGTGGGACTTCGAGCACCCGCCGGAGGCCGCGCGGCTCGGGGGGCGCTATGTGATCGAGCGCATGACCCCGGCCCGCTGCGCCCGCGCCCTGGCCGAGGACGAGGCGGACCTGGGCCTGATTCCGATCGGCGCGTATGCGGCCACGCCCGGCCTGCTGGTGCTGCCCGGCAGCGCGATCGCCTCACTCGGGTCCATTCGGTCGCTCCTGCTGGTGCTCCGGGGCGAGGGACGCGCGGGCGAGGAGCCGGATTTGGACGCGCCGTCCCAAACGGAGCTGGACCGGATCGGAACCGTGGCGCTCGACAGGAGCTCCCGCACCACGGCCGTTTACACGCAAATCCTGTTCCGGCGCTTTTGGAAGCGGGCACCGGTTTTCCTCGACCGGCTCCCGGACCTGGACGCGATGCTGGCCGAAGCGGACGCGGCGGTGCTGATCGGCGATCCGGCCCTGCTGGCTTTGCGGGACCGGGATGCCCGCCTGGCAAGGACCGGTGAGCGCCTGCGCTACGTGGACCTGGGGCAAATGTGGCGCGAGGCCACCGGGACGGCCTGGGTTTCGGCCTTCTGGGCGGTACGGGCCGACTCCTGGGCCCGGCTTTCCCGCGGGGAGCGCGACCGGCTGCGGGCCGATCTGGCGCGGTCGCGCGAAGCCGGGGCGCGGCACCTCCCCGAACTGGTGCGGGAGTGGGCACCGCGCCTGGGCCTGCGGGAGGCCGTCGTGGACGCCTATCTGCGGCACAACATTCACTACATTCTGGACGAGGAGGCCGTCGAAGGGGTAGACCGGTTCTTCCGGGAGGGCGCGGCGCTCGGGCTGTTCCCTTCCCTGCCCCGGATTGAGTGGGCGCGTTAAGCCATTTGCTTGCGGCACAGACGTTTGGGGGACAAAGTGCTTCCTAGTAAAGGCCGATGAACCTGCTCACGCTCAGTCTCCTGCTCGCCTTCGCCGCCCCGCACGGCGGTCCGCACGTGCCGCCCTGGCTCATCCAGTTGGGCATGCCGGGGCTGTTCGTGGTGGCCCTGCTCGACGCGGCGATCATTCCCCTGCCGCTGCCGGGCTCGGGCGACCTGCTGCTGCTGCTCTTGTGCGCGCAAACAGGGTCGCATCCGGCCGGGCTGGCGCTGCTGGCCATCGCCGCGAGCGTGCTGGGCGGCTACACCACATGGAAGGCCGGGCAAAAAGGCGGCGAGGCGATGCTGGCCCACTTTGTCCCGCGGCGCATGGTCAAGCTGGTTAACCGGTGGATGCGCGGCCACGGGTTCGCGACCATCGCGGGGGCAGCCATCGCGCCGCCGCCGGTTCCACTGATGCCGCTGCTGCTGGGCGCGGGCGCGCTGGGGGCAACGCGGGTGCAGTTTCTAACGGCCTTTACGCTGGCGCGCGGGGCCCGGTACGGCGTGGTGGCCTGGCTGGGCGCGACCTACGGGCGGCGCGTCCTGCACTGGTGGGACCAGTACCTGGCCAAGTGGTCCACATCCATCCTGGTCGCGTTCTTCGTGCTGCTCGTCGCGGCGATCGTTTTTGGCTTCTTCCAATACCGCAAGCAGATGCGCGGTTGGCGAGCGGAGAACGCGAAGAGCGCAGCCGCCACGGCTTGAACACGAGTCAGCTTCTTCAAGTCGATGTAAACCGAAGAGGTACATCCGGACGCGGTTCTTCCGTCAGAGAGCCGCAAGGAAGCATATCTAACGAGGCTACAGCCGTTCCGAAGCCTGCTTCAGTCCAGCTCCCAGCGCAGCAGCGTCGCGCCCGCGGTAAAGCCAGCTCCGACGCTCGCGAGCAGCACGCGGTCGCCCCGATGCAGCTTGGCCGCTTCCCGGGCTGTCGCCATGGCCAGCGGCACGGTGGCGGCGGTGGTGTTGCCGTAGCGGTCGATGTTGATCGTCACCCGTTCGAGCGGCATGCCCAGGCGCTGCGCGGTCGACTCGATGATGCGCCGGTTGGCCTGGTGCGGGATAAAGCAGGCCAGGTCCGCCCCGGTAAGCCCGTTGCGCGTGAGCAGGCCTTCCGTAATCTCGGCCATCTTCTTGACAGCGAACTTGTACACCGTCTGGCCTTCCTGGTGGACAAAGTGCTGCTTGCGCGCCACCGTCTCCGCCGAAGCGGGGCGCAGGCTGCCGCCGGCCGGCATGTAAAGCGCGCCCGCGCCGCTGCCGTCGATCTCGTGCGCGTAGTCGATCAGGCCGACCTCGTCTTCAGCCGCAGGCTCGATGAGGATGGCACCCGCGCCGTCGCCGAACAGGATGCAGGTGCTGCGGTCGGTGTAGTCGATGATGGAGCTCATGGTGTCGGCGCCGATGACCATCACACGGTCGTGCGCGCGGGACTCGACCAGCTTCGCGCCGACCTGGAGCGCGTACAGGAAGCCCGAGCAGGCCGCGCCCAGGTCGAAGCCCCAGGCGTGGCGCGCGCCCAGCTTTTCCTGCACGATGCACGCGGTGGCGGGGAAGGGCATGTCCGGGCTGACCGTGGCGACGATGATGACTTCCATATCATCCGGCGCGAGGCCGCGCTCAAGGAGGCAGCGTCGGGCCGCGCCGACAGCCAGATCGCTGGTGGCCATGCCGGGGTCGACTAGGTGCCGCTCGCGAATGCCGGTGCGCTCGAGAATCCACTCGTCGGTGGTGTCGACCATGGTTTCGAGGTCGGCGTTGGTGAGGATGCGGGGCGGGACGTAGGTGCCGAGAGCACTGATCTTGGCGCGGCGCATGGATCTCAGGGGAGCGCCGCCGGGGGCGGGCTCGGAAGGGTGCTGGCTCAAAAGCCACTCCAGGGAGGCAGTATGGAAAACAGCTTCGATTGTCGCCGGAGGCAGGGTTTCTGTCGAATGCGGGAGTCGACTTTTTCAGTACCGGGGTACCTGCTGCGCACGCACTGGCCCGCTACCGTTGCTTCCTTCCGGACCTGGCGGGGTTCGCGAGATTGCGCCGCGCAGGGCCCGGCACACCACCAGCTTAGCACCGGAGCTTCGTTTTGCTCTTACAATCCCATGGGCCTGGGGTGTACTGGCGTGAGTGGGCTCGAAAACTTTCGAAGGAATTCAGTTCCGAGCCTACCCGGACGACCATCCGCCGGCTCACGTCCACGGTTTTTACGCGGATGTCGAGGTCGTCGTGGGGCTTCGGGAGAACCAGACTTTCGTGTCCAGGCGCAAGGAGGCCGTGAAGCCGAACAACGCTCCGCTTTCCGACGTTCGGCATTTGCTGGAAAGGCTGCGGAGCATTACGACGAACTGATGCAATCGTGGGAGGCGCACCATGGCGAAGGCAAGCGTCGGGATGACGGACGAAGAGATTGACGCGGCGATCGAGCGGTCAAGCCGCGAACCCGATGAGCCGTCCGTCCGGTACATCGACTACGCCGAGGACCTCGACCTCGTGATCATCCACATGAGCAACGGCCTGCGGCTTCCCGTGCCGGTCGAGAACTTCGAGGGCCTGGAGCACGCCACGCCTGCGCAGATTTGCAACTACGAACTGCACGGCCTCGGCTACGGCTTCGGCTTCCCGGACCTCGACGCGGACTTCTACCTGCCCGCCCTGCTCAAGGGCATCTCCGGCTTTCCGAAGTGGATGGGCGCGCTCGGCAAAGGCGAGGCGTCGGCGCGGTCGGAAGCGAAGCGGGCCGCGTACCTGCGCGGCCTCAAGCAGCCGGGCGAGCACGCGGCGGCCTGAGCTTCCCGCATCCGGATAAGATAGAGAGATGCCCGCAACCCTCACCGCCCCTGCCCTGCCCGCGGCGGAACCCCGGACCTCGACGGCACCGCTCAAGGTGGGCTTCGTTTCGCTCGGCTGCCCCAAGAACCTGGTCGACAGCGAGGTGATGATGGGCATGCTCCAGGCCGGCGGCGCGGAGCTGACCCGCGACACCTCGGACG
>CAXTTW010000144.1:0-6475 GCA_964247255.1 uncultured Acidobacteriaceae bacterium | reverse complement strand
CCCGGGCAGCCCGGCGGGAGCCCCGACGACGGGTTGGCCCCGGACGGCACGCCGTTGCCCGCGCCGGTGATCCCAACCCCGCCGCAGCGGTGAGCAGCCGATCTTTGCTATCCTTGCCGCGCCGGGTCTGAGGCTCGGCAGGACGGGGCATGAATAAAAGCGTCACTCCCCTCGGTTTCTCGAAGGCAGCCGTAAGATGCGGCGTGCTCGCCCTGGCTCTCCCGCTTCCCCTCGCTTGCGCGCAAGCCTCACACGTCGGGCCGGAAGCTCGGCGCATGTGGGTCGCCTCTTGGGCGGACGCGCCGGACAGCCTCGGAGCTCCGTCCCGTGACCAAACTTTCCGCGAGATCGTCAAGCCTTCGGTCGGCAGCCGCGGCATCGTCCGCCTTCACTTTTCCAACTTCTACGGAACCGGCCCCGTCACGCTCGGGGCCGTGCACATCGCGGCGCAGGTTGAGGGTGCTTCGGTGAGCAGCGACACGCCCGTGTTCTTCGCCGGCGCACCCTCCGTCACCATCCCCGCCGGCGGCTTCGCGCTTTCGGACGAGGTGCGCTTTCCTTTTGCTTACGGCACCGTCCTCGCGGTCACCGAGTACGTCCCCGGCGGCCCGCAGCCGCTCATGCGACACAACCAGGCCGGGAGCAGCGTGACCAGCTTCGCGAGCCCCGCCGGCAGCGGGGACCGCACCGGCGACCCATCGGGCGCGAGCTTCCCCGACACCATCTTCGACACGTACCTGCTCGACCGCGTCGACGTGTACGGCGCGTACAAGCAGACCGTCGCGGCCTTCGGCTCCTCCACCACTGACGGTCTGCAATCCGGCCTAGACACCCACAGCACCTACCCGGAGCAGCTGGCGGCCGCCCTGCACGCGGCCGGACATGACGATGTCGCCGTCGCCAACGTTGGGCTTTCCGGCAACGAGGTGCTCAAGGGCGGCGCGGAGGCGGGGATCGCCCGCTTCGCCCGTGACGTGCTGGCCCTGCCCGGCGTCGGCTCGGTCATCGACTACCTCGGCGCCAACGACCTTCGGAACAGCTGCGTTCCGGCGAGCTCGCTGATCGGGGGCACGCAGAATCTCATCGCCCAGACGCATCGCGCGGGGCTCAAGATTTACCTGGCCACGACGGCCCCCTCGACCTTCTGCAAGGCGCAGAACCCTGGCGGCTATGGCACGCGCTTCCCGCAGGGTTCTGGCCAGGAGGTCCAGCGCACCGCGGTGAACGCGTGGGATCTCTCGACCGCGCCGACGGCGATCGGAGGCAGCCCGCTCCAGCCGCCGGAGGCCGATGCCGTGATCGACTTCAGCCGGGCCCTCGCCGACCCGGCGAACACGAGCTACATGCTGCCCGCCTACGATTCGGGCGACGACATCCATTCCAACGCCCTCGGCTACGCCGCGATGGTTCGGGCGATTCCCTTGTCCTTGTTTCTGGACAGCGTTCCCGAGCCGCGCCCTCCCGTGCCGGTTCCGCTCGAACGCTTTAGCGCAGCCGCACCGTCGCTCCCTTAAACCACCCCATGCACACCGTCCCGCGCACCGGCTTTCCCGCGAAGCTCACCGCCTCGAATCCCGTCCGGAACACATCATCGTCCGCGCACCGCAGCGGGTTGACCCCCGTGATGCGAACCTGGGTATACCCGAGCGACTCCAAGATGCGCCGCGAGGTCTTGGGCCGGGGCATCAGGTGCAGGTCCTCCACGACGAAGAAGAACGCGAAGATGCCGACGATGGTCAGCAGAATCACCCAGGCTCCGAGTTTTCCTCGCAATCGATGTCTCCCTCTCCGTCAGTTCCACTTCAGCATGCCACGGATTTATACATATTGCCGCTGCCAGCTTGCCCGGCTTCTCTGAAGACCGCAAAATGATCGAATGCTGAGAGTATTCTTCAGCCGAGAAGGCCGTACATACTTTTGGATAATGCTTCACCGTGCGAATCGCGACGCCCGCGCTCGCCGGTGGCTTGGACGCTTTTTCGTCTTTCTCGGCTACCTTGCATTCGTCGCTTTTCTATATGGAAAGCCGCTCCTTTACGCCTTGCTCAGCATGGTGCGAAGGCAGGACGGCTATGCCGATGTAACAGGGCTCTCAGTGTTCGGCGGAGTTTTTCTCGCAGTCGTCGCTGCTGTTTGCCTCCATCACTGGATCGAGAGTTCAGACGCGAAAGAACCGTCTCCATCCGCGCCCGCTGAAATGGTCAACCTGCTCCGCCAAGAAGCGACTATTCTTGGGCACCTGCTCCTGCGTCTCGGAAGCGAGCGCATGATGGAGAAGGAGCTGCCCGAGGAAGTGACGGTCGTGACGCGGCGGCATCAGATCGAAACGCTTCAGGCCAGCGGTGCCTGGGCGAGTCTGCGCGAGAGCCAACGGCATCTGCTGCTGCTTCCTGACGGTCACTGGAGCTGCGAGGACAAGAAGGGCCTGGAGCGCGGATGGGAGCTATTGGATGTACTTCGCTGGACCCTGCTCTTGGACTCGGACCTGCCTACGCTTGCACAGCATCCGGCTTACCATTTCAAAAAGATAGAGCCTCTCACGCAGAAGGACGTGCGCTGGGGCAGGCTTGATGCGCAGCCTTCGTGGGAGCTGCGCGCCCAGCGAAACGCAACACAAGCTTGGCAATCTCGGCTTTATTGCGAGGCTGGCTCGCGAGGCTGGCTCGACGACATTCGAACACCGGAAGAGCTTGAACCCGCCCTGTCCTTCCGCGAGGAAATCCGGAAAGATTCCGACTCCATCGACGCACTTGTCGGTACCCATACGGTGATGGAGTTGTCCGGCGATCGACTCGGACAAGCCCTGCGCAGAGCATCCGATCGCTATGATCTGCTTGCTTCCGTTTTGGCCGTCATGGATGGTGAGGCGGAGCTGCCCTCCATCGCGCGGCAGCTCGACCAGGTGCTCTACCCTTTGCTTGAGCAAGCTTTCGACAATTCAGAAGCTTGACTCCGCTCACCGCACCGCCACCCCGTCCAGCAGATCCCAGAACTCCGGAAACGAGATCCCCGCCGCTTCGGCCCCGTGTACGGCGGTCTCGCCCTCGGCCCGCAGAGCGGCGACCGCGAAGGCCATCGCGATGCGGTGGTCGCCGCCCGCGTCGATCTCCGCTCCGTGCAACTGCTGCCCGCCCGGGATGTCGAGGCCGTCCTCGAACTCCGCAACCTCAGCGCCCATCGCGCACAGGTTCTGGGCGACCAGCGCGATCCGGTCCGACTCTTTCACGCGCAACTCCTTTGCGTCGCGAATGCGGATGCCCTGCGCCGTGTAGGGCGCGATCGCCGCGAGCACCGGCAGCTCGTCGATGAGCTGCGCCGCGAGCGCGCCAGAAATTGTCGCCCCCTTCATCGCGGGCGGCGCGTGCATCTGGATCGTCCCGACCAGCTCGCCCGCCGCCTCTTCGAGCTTGTGCACCTGCACCCGTCCGCCCAGCATCGCGCACACGTCCAGCAAGGTCGCGCGGGTCGGGTTCATGCTTAGCTCGTCGAACACCAGCGACGAGCCCGGAAACAGCATCGTCGCGCACAAGAAGAAGGCCGCCGAGCTCATATCCCCCGGCACGGTCGCCTCGATCGCTTTCAAGGACTGCCCGCCCTCAACGGAGACTGACAGCAAGTCCCGTTCGATCGAAGCCCCAAACGCCTGCAAGGCCAGCTCGGAGTGGTCCCTGGTCCGCACCGCCTCGTGCACCGTCGTGATGCCCGACGCCTGCAAGCCCGCGAACAGCACCGCCGTTTTGTCCTGCGCGCGCGGCGTGGGGGTGGTGTACCTGAGCGCCTTCAGGCGCCGCCCCTCCACCACCATCGGCGCGTGCCCGTCTGTCAGCTCGACCGACGCCCCCATCGCGTCGAGCGGCTTGCGTACCCGCTCCATGGGCCGTTTCGTCAGGGACGGATCCCCCACCAGAGTGAAGCGTCCATCCTGCCCGGCGAGGAGCCCGGCCAGCATCCTCATGGTGGATCCGGAGTTCCCGCAGTCCAACTCCCCCGCCGGTGCCCGAAGCCGCCCGCCGGTCCCCGTCACCTCCACCCTTCCATCCTCGGCGCGGACGACCTGAGCCCCCAGCGCCTCCATGCACCCCAGCGAACTCCACGGGTCCGCGCCGTTAGAAAAGTTCGCGAAGCGCGACGTCCCTTCCGCGAAGCCGGCCAGCAACGCATACCGGTGCGAGATGCTCTTGTCGCCCGGCATGCGCACAGAGCCCCCGATGCCGCGCGCCGGCTGTACCACCCTCGTCTCAGAACCGCTCGTTTCGCTCAAGCCGTAATCCTCTCGTCTCATCCTAAAGGGGCTTGGTCGAGCGCGGCTGCCTTGCCTCGACCCAGCCGGGTCATCCTGAGCGGAGCGAAGGATCTGCTTTGCACCCTCGCGCGCGTCGAGAGGAAAAGCAGGTCCTTCGCCGCTTTGCTCCCCAGGATGACCCCCGGAAGCCGACAGAACACGCGAGCAAGCCCTTCACCGTACCCGCAGAACCACCACTGTCTCATCGTCGAACCGGTCCGCGCCGCCCTGGAACTCGCCCACCGCGGCCAGGATCAGCTCGCCCAGCCAGCGCGCGCTCGCCTGCGGGTGCGCCCGCACCAGCTCCATCACGCGCTCGGGTCCGAACATCTCCCCCGCTTCGTTTTGAGCGTCGGTAATGCCGTCGCTCATGAACACGAACGCGTCGCCGGGCCGGGCGGCGAGTGAAATCTCCTCGTACTCCACGTCCGGAAACAGCCCTAGCGGAAAGCCCTCGGCCCTGATCACGTCGATCGTGCCCCCGCCCGGCCGCGCCCGGTAAAACACCGGCTGCTGCGCCCCCGCGTTCGCGATCTGGAGGGTCATGTTGGCGTCATTCCACACCGCGTACACCATGGTCACGTACTGCGCGGAGACGTGCCGCTCCTGGAGCGAATCGTTCAGCAGCTTGAGCATCTCCGCCGGGCCGGGCTTGCCCGCCCCCGCCGAGCGCATGATGCCGCTGACCAACGCCGCATACAGCGCCGCCGGGGCCGCCTTGCCGCTCACGTCGCCGATGGCCACGGCCGAGCGGTCCGCATCGTAGCGAAGAAAGTCGTACAGGTCGCCGCCGATGGCGCGGGCCGGCAGGAAGCGCGCTGCGAACGCCGCGTGTTCGTGCCGGGGCGGGTCCTGCGGCAGCAGGCGCAGCTGCACGTCGCGCGCCATGGAGAGGTCATTTTCGAGGCGCTGCTCTTGCGCGGCTAGCTGCTGGTACAAACGCGCGTTTTCGATCGAGATGGCTATCTGCGAGGCCAGGGTTTCGAGCGCGGTCTCGTGCTCCTCGTTGAAGTAGTGGGGCCGGGTGTGTTCGAAGTCGAGCACGCCGATTGCCTTATTTTGGTGGATGAGCGGGATCACCAGCTCCGAACGGGTTTCGCGGTTGCGCAGCTGGTAGCGAGTATCGCGGCGCACGTCCGGAGAGTGGACGGGCTTGCCTGTGTCCATGGCGCTGCCCACCAGCCCGCCTTCGAGCGGCAGGCGGTCCGCCTGGTGCATTATCTCGCCGAAGCGGGTCGAAAACCGGCTTTCCAGAACCCCCGCCGCCTCGTCCGCGATCCAGATGGTGAAAAACTGGAAGTCCAGCAGCCGGTGCAGCAGTTCCCCGATGCGCGCGAACAGGACCGGCAGGTCCAGGATGGAGGTGAACTCGCCCGCGATCTCGTTCAACACCCGCAGGGTCCGGGCCTGGCGCGCGACCCGGGTGTAGAGCCGCGCGTTCTCGATCGCCTGCGCGATGCGCGAGCCGGTGAGCGATAGGAGGTTCAGGTGCTCCGGCCTGAAGTAGTTGAGCTGCTCGCTCTCGATGTCGATGACGCCGATCAGGCGGCCCTTCGCGATGAGCGGCACCGCGAGCTCCGAGCACACCTGCGGGTTGACTTCGATGTAGTCAGACGAGCGCGCCACGTCGTTGACCAGCGCCGCCTGCCGGGTTTCCGCGACCTTGCCGACGATGCCCTGGCCGACCCGGAGGCGCACCCGCTCGGTTTCGAGTGCGTGGCCGGTCTGGAAGCGCATCCGCAGGTCGCCGGTGCGGTCGTTCATCAGAAAGATGGCGAAGATGCGGTAGGGCAGCACCGTTTGGACCAGCTCCGCTGTCTGCCGCAGCAGCACCGGCAGCTCGAGCGTGGTGGCGATAAGCTCGGTGAGCTGGGTCAGGAACTCGGCCGGGGCGAGCCTGCCGACAGGCAACGGCAAAGAAGGCAGAGTGCCCGTGTCGCAAGCATCCGGAAGTGGCGGGCTTTGCTTGCCGGTGCTCATCTGCCTCCTCTCGCCGGGGCCCAGCCTTGCCAGGCTCTTGGATTGGACAAGCATACGCGCGCAGACCAGCGCCGGGAACCCCTCTACTTGAGCCTGTCGTACTCCGCGAGGATGCCGACGGACGCGCTTGCGCCGATCCGGTTCGCGCCCGCCGCGGCCATCGCGAGTGCGTCAGCCAGCTTCCGGATGCCGCCCGACGCCTTAACCCCGCAG
>CAXTTW010000143.1:0-6523 GCA_964247255.1 uncultured Acidobacteriaceae bacterium | reverse complement strand
CTCTCCTCCCGCCTGGGCCTGCCCCCATCGACACCCACCGCCGCCACGCTCCGGGAAGCCCTGGCGTCGATCCCGTCATCGAACATTCGTAACGGCCCCGTTCAGAGAGACGCCGATCCCTCGCCGGTCGGAATGCACTGAAGCAATCATTGCGTACTGCATCTGGTCGCCCCAGCAAGGCCCTTTATCAGCCTCCGGTCATCAATCGGACTCCCTCCATGGAATGCCGTCGAAAAAATCTCCAAGTTCCTCCAATTTAACGATCGCCTGTTCGATTCTCTGCTTAGATTCTCGATCGCGGACCAATTGCTCATTTTTCTCAAGGTAAGTATCGAAGCTGCTCTCGACTGAACTCGCGCCAATCTCGAACCCTAACAACGCATCATCCCAGTACTTCGCGGTGTTTTCCCTCATTAGCTTGATGTAATCCTGCTCCTCAAGCGACTTTGAAAGCTTTTTAGCAAGTCTTGTTTGCCAGTCGTCCCCGAATAAACTCCAGATACCCAGCGCCAAGGCCGCGGCAAGGCCAATGGTAAGGGTCACCGGCCCGCCGATAGCTGCGACAAACGTGACCAGCGCACCCGAACCCACTCCAACGCCGACTGCTGTCATGACGCTTGCCAGCTTCGCAACCAAGATGTAGCCGCCCAGATTGCCAACCAGCGAAGACCAGACCGCTAAGACGCCAACCATGCCGGAAGCGGCGAGACCCCCCGCAAATGCCCCTTGCGCATTGAAGGGAATCGAAATCTGACCGTCTATGCTGAACGCTCCCACTCCCTCACTGACCAATTCGTACTCCCGCATATATTTCTCGAAGTAAGGCAGCAGAGTGCGCGCCTCTTTTTTCAGGAAGGTCTCCAGTTTTCCCTGCGCAAGCTCCAGCAGTTTCGGCAAAGCATCCTTCTTCGCATCGTCTCTCGCTCTGTCAAACTCCTTGCGGATGAAAGCCTCTATGGCAGTAGGTGTGATCATTGGCGCGACCTCCGTCGTGATAAACGCCTGGGTGTCCCGCTTGATGCGAAGAATCTCGTCCTTGTAGGCTGCCTTGGTTCGCGCGATGTCGCTTTTGTACTCGGGCAAATGCCTTCGCAGCCGCTCAATGTTCTTGCGGGCGGTTTCAATCTCATTGAATGCTCTGTCATAGCCTGCAAGATGGTTTTTCACCTCGGCGGACCCAAGCTGCCGGAAATCGCCAAGCTGCCTATTGACGGTGCGGCGAGTTTCTTCCGGCATTACCAGGCCAAGAAGAGCAGTCAGCTCCGCTTCAAGTCGCTGCCGCCTTCGCCTGCTTTCGTACCAGAAAGGGAAGATGCGGGCGCGTACCTGCTCTCTGCTCATGGAAAGATTCGCTTCGGCGAACAGCGTTTCGCCGAACTGGCGATAAAGCCTTTCGGCCCCGCGGTCCAGAATTCTTTGCAGCTCCTCATCGCTGATGGACGGGTCGGCATGGGTCGCGAGCAGGAAAAAGTTCGCGAGCGGCGAACCGTTCGCATGAACAGGCTTGAGAGATCGCAGTAGTTGGCTGAGATAAAGAAAGTCCGCCTGATCGAGAAATCCTTTCGCCGGCGAGGTGTATATCAGTACGTCGGCAAAGGAGGCGCTGGTGACGGCCAGCTGAGCATCGCCGGCATCGTCCTGAAACCCGGGGACGTCCACGAGCGCGCAGGCGAGCAGGACAGGGGAGTCCATGTAGACCAGGGCAGCTGTCGCGCCTTCCTTCTCCCCTGCCCCACCTTTCACCCCAAACTGCCTTAACACATCGAAACCACCGGACGTGACAAGGTGACGTCGACAATGATTCTCATCCCGCCATTGCGCGGGATTAAATCCCTTCCGCAACACCCAGACTGCTTCCCGCTGCCAGTCCGGCTTCTCGCTGATATGACGAACGAAATTCGCTATGCTCGTCGTGGGCGTGTACTGAGACGGGAGATTGTCGCAACCGAGAAACGCATTCGCCAGGCGAGTCTTGCCGGAATCGAAGCGACCGGTTATAAGAACGTAAGGTTTCTTCTGCCAGTCCCTAACTCTTTGCGTAAGCTGAACGGCCGTCAAGCCAATCTCCGGCAAGCTCTCAGGCAGGGCGGGGCCGTGGGCGGCATACTCGTATAACAAGTCCAATTCGGCGTAAAGGGGACGGTAAACATCGCCGGTTTCTATCCCCCTAGTCATCTCCGGGTCCGGCAGACGTTCCGCATCCTTGACCTTGAAGCCGCAAACTTTACACCATCGAGCGACAATCTCGTCGTCGATTTCGTCCTGCGTATTCTCGTAGAAAATCGCCTGCTCCACCGGCAAGCTCATTTGCACTGCCAACTCCTCGATGGTCATCTTCACGCGCTCGGTGCTACCGAGCAGGCCCGACCGCTTTCTGGCATGCATCCGTACAATTTTCAGGTTCACGTCCAAGACTTCTGCTCCTCCGTCCGCCCTTGTTTGTACCGGAAGGCGACACTGCAACGCGAGAACTTTTTCGACCCGGCGGTCAGTTTTATTCTGAGCGGTTCCTTTCCTTACACGACGCCAGAATCGGATTGCGGGTCGATGCCATGCGAGGGAGTACCGTCGGTCCGAGCGGGCGCTCTCGCAAATCACTCCACTCCTCAGGACGACTCTGCTTGCATCCGCGCTCGCGTTCGGCTCTACGTACCTCGATGCTGAGCAAAGCGTGACCCGCAATCCGCATCCACCCATTCGAACCCTCGAACCCCATGCCCACACCCGAACAGGTCCTCACCGCGAACATCGACGCCTACAACGCGCACGACCTCGAGGCCTACCTCGCCACGTTCACGCCGTCAGCGACATTCGGCCAGCTCGGCGGGCGCACCCTGCTCGACTCCCGCGATGCCATGCGCGGCTTCTACAAGCAGTTTTTCGAAGCTCGTCCGTCGGTCCGTTGCGAGATCAGGCAGCGCGCCGTTATGGGGTCCTTTGTCGTCGATCTTCAGGAAATCTCGGACGGTGCCGGCGCGGCCCAGCCGCCCATGCGGGCCATGCTCATCTCGGAGGTCGACCCAGCCGATCCGGAAGGACGCATCAAGCGGGTCTGGTACTCGCCCGTTCAGGCGCATCCGCAAGCGCATTGAAGCCGAAAAGCCGGGGCGCGAAACATTTCCCCATTTGGAACATCCAAGACTACACGGAATTGAAAACAGGAGGCTGATGCCCAGCAAGCGCCCCGCCCGGGCTTGTTGCCGCATCAAAACCTGCTATTCTGAGAATCTTTGGGCAAGCTGCGCCCCCTCCGCGCCCCAGCGCGCTCGCTTCACGAGAAATCCTGCCCAGCGCCTAAAGATTTTCGAGCGATCGTCCGAAATAGACGCGGGAGAGTACCGCCTTGGCCCTTGAAGACAAATACGAAGAAGACATCCAGAACCTGATTGAAGCCGGCCAGGAAAAAGGCTATCTGACCTACAACGAGGTCAACGACCTGATTCCCGGCGACGTCCACTCGCCCGACGACCTCGACGACCTCATGTCCACTATCGGGACACAGGGCATCGACATTCTCGAGGGCGGCCCCAAGTTCTCCGACAAGTTCGACGAGGACGAGGAAGGCGCGGGCGTCGAACTCGATCTGACGCCGGGCACCCTTGAAAAGACCAACGACCCCGTGCGCATGTATCTCCGCGAGATGGGCACCGTCCCTCTGCTGACCCGCGAGGGCGAGGTCGAGATCGCCAAGCGGATCGAGCGCGGCCAGGTTCGCGTGATGAAGGCGATCGCGCGCTCACCTATTGTCGTCCGCGAGATCGTCGCCCTGGGCGAGGATCTGAAACGCGGCGTCCGCAACATCAAGGAAGTGGTGATCTTCGACGAGGAGGAGGTCACCGAGGAAGTCGTGATCGCCCGCGTCAAACAGACGGCCGGCCGGATCGAGGCGCTTAACAAGCACCTGAAGAAGGCGATGCTGCTCGGGGAAAAGCTACCCGCGCTTGAAGCCGTGAAAACGAAGACCAAGGAGGCCCGCGCCGCCCGGTGGGCCGTCGCCCGCGAGCAGGTGCAAGTCTCCCGCATCGTCCGCGAGCTCAAGTACACCAACGGCGAGCGCAAGCGCCTGCTCGACAAGGTCAACAAGTCGGTCGACTCCATGCGGACGCTGGAGCGGCAGATCCGCTCGCTCGACCAGAAGCTCGAAGCCTCTCGGTCCGAGGAGCTCAAGAAGGAGTACCGCCGCCAGCAGAAAAACTGCCGCATCGATCTCGAGAAAATGGAGGAGGAGACCGGCGTACCTCTCGCGGAGATCAAGCGCACCCAGCGCGAGATGATCCAGGGCGACATGGACGCCGAGCAGGCCAAGCGCGAGCTGATCGAAGCCAATCTGCGCCTGGTGGTCTCGATTGCTAAGAAGTACACCAACCGCGGCCTCCAGTTCCTCGACCTCATCCAGGAAGGCAATATCGGCCTGATGAAGGCGGTCGACAAGTTCGAGTACCGGCGCGGCTACAAGTTTTCGACATACGCGACCTGGTGGATTCGGCAGGCCATTACCCGCGCCATCGCGGACCAGGCCCGCACCATCCGCATCCCGGTCCACATGATCGAGACGATCAACAAGCTGATTCGAACCTCGCGGCAGCTGGTTCAGGAGCTGGGGCGCGAGCCGACGTCCGAGGAGATCGCGCGGCGCATGGACATTCCAGTCGCGAAGGTCCGCAAGGTGCTCAAGATCGCGCAGGAGCCTATCTCGCTCGAAACGCCGATCGGCGAGGAAGAAGACTCGCACCTGGGCGACTTCATCGAGGACCGGCAGGCGGTTTCGCCGTCGGATGCGGTGATCAGCGTCAACCTGAAGGAATACACTTCGCAGGTGCTGCGTACGCTTACTCCACGCGAGGAGCGCGTGATCAAGATGCGCTTCGGCCTGGAGGACGGCTCGGAGCACACGCTGGAAGAGGTCGGCCAGAGCTTCCAGGTGACGCGCGAGCGCATCCGGCAAATCGAGGCCAAGGCACTCCGGAAGCTGCGGCATCCTTCACGGTCGCGCAAGCTGAAGGCCTTCGTGGATACCGCGCGGGAGGTGTAGTTCCAAAGAAAGCGGCCGCCCGCGAGGGCGGCTCTTCGTTTGGTGCATGGCCAGGTGCCCCGAAGGGTTAGCCTATACGCAGTAAAGGGGCGCTTTTCCGTTCGCCAGCGCACAGATGGGTACGCCCTTTCCGGCGCCTCCGAGAGGGGCTACGAAACTCGTCGCTGCTCCGCCACCGGCTGCACCACGAACGGGATTGGCGCGCGCGAAGGCCGCCGCACGGGAGCCCCGCTCAACAGCGCTGCGGCGGAGGCGTGCGCCGGCCCGCGCCACTCCGGCACGTTGAAGCAGTCGCTCCGGTGCGCCGAGGGCAGCGGATTGCCCACGTGGTGCGCCGCCAAGGTTTCCAAGACCTCCCGGAGCGCTTCTTCGCACTCGCCCTTATGCAGCCGCGAGTAGTACACCTTATAGCTTTGTTTGCAGCAAGGGCATTGCACATCGCCCTGGCTATCCTCGGTCACCATGCAAAGAACTTGCATTGTCGAGCTCCTTCTCTGGGGAAAAGTGGGGGCGCGCACTCGTTTCAGCTCTACAGGGGCAGGTGCGCTGCTGCCGTTCTGCGGCGACTATACCGCCGCTCCCCGCACCATTGGCAATGCTTTTTTTCCGCATGCGTGCACGCCGGTCGCATTGTGGACGGCTCCCATCCGTTTCCGCCCGAGGGAGTTCGAGCTAACCCTTTCATTCCGCTCGGCTTCCAGGGCTGCTCGGCTCTTCTCCGACGCTGCCGCTGCCCCGGAAATAAATTTCGGGCCATTCCCGTTTTGGAACGGTTGCCGGTCTCTTGTTTCGCTTCGGGACAGCCCCATGTTTCGCCTTCCGATTTCCTCCCTGGGCCGCCCGCCGTGCTCGCATGATGCCCATGAGGACTTCAAACCATGGCTTCCCAGACTGCCTTCCGCTTCGCCCAGGTTCACTCGGCTTTCCGCTCCTTCCGTGCGCTTCGCGCGGCCCTGCTCCCCGCGTTGCTTGTCATGCCCCTTCTGCTCACCGGTTGCGGCGTTTCCTCCTCCGGGCCCGCCGGCTCGCCCATCTCGAAGGAGCAAGCCGCCCTGGCCACCGGCACCGTCCCTTCCACGTTCTTCGGCCTGGTCGTCAAAGACCCTTCCGGGGCAGCCCCGACCGTCGCTTCCGGCGCGCGGCGCTTGTGGGACTCCGGCGTGACTTGGGCAGTGCTCGAACCCGCGCCGGGCGTATTCGACTGGACCACCCTCGATGCCGAAGTCGCGGCGGCCGAAAACTCCGGCGCGGCTCTGACCCTCACCCTGGGAATGTCCCCCGCATGGGCCTCCTCTGAACCCTCGCTCCCGAGCGCCTACGGCCCCGGCGCGACCGGCACCCCCGCCAGGCTTGCCGACTGGGACAGCTATGTCGCCGCGGTCGCCGCCCGCTACAAGGGCCGCGTCAGCGCATACGAGCTGTGGAACGCGCCCGAAGATCCCACGTACTGGTCCGGCTCCCCGGCGACCCTGGGCACGGACCTCGCAGCCT
>CAXTTW010000142.1:0-6582 GCA_964247255.1 uncultured Acidobacteriaceae bacterium | reverse complement strand
CCGCTCGTGCATGCCTCGCTGCTGGCGGGCGCGGGCTACCTCGGCTTCACGGGTTGGCACAACAGCGCGCAGCCCCGGTACTACATGGTGGTGCTGTATCCGGTGGTCTTCGCGGGTGTGCTGGCCGCACACACGCTAGGCCGGCGCACCCGGCTTGCCGGAGGGTTGGCGCTGGCGTTGTTCGCGGCGGTGCTCGCGCGGGATCTTCGCCAAACCGCCCTATGGCTCGCCCACCCGAGCTACGAGTTCGAAGCCGCCGCGCAAGGCCTTACACGCTACATCGACGCGCACTCCGCTGGCCCCGACCGCATGCTCCTGTCCATCTCCGGCGACGAGATCACGCTGTGGACCCACACCCCGGCGATCTGCGACGACTTCGGCACCAGCGACCTGCCGGCGCGCATCCGGCGCTACCGCCCGGGCTGGTACGCGCAGTGGAACGAGCTCGATCCGGGCACGCTCGACGACATCCACGAGGCGGGCTACGAGCTCCGGTCCGTCGCGCACTGGCATGCCTTCGACGACGAGGACCGGGACGACCTGACCCTCTATCGAATGGTCCCGGTTGGCGGAGCCCAGGCCAAACCGGGTTCCTAGCTACTTCGAGGGAGTGCGCGGCGCGCCTGCGCGTACCGGCTCGATGTGCTTGCCCAGCCGGTACACCACGCCGATCGACAGCGCGAACTGCTGCACGAATCCGCCCTGGCCGTTGATCGAGAAGTTGGTCAGGTTGGCGTCGGGCGAGATGCGAAACGCCAGCCGCTGCGACCGGTTCAGGTCGATGGAGCCGCCGATGGCGCTGCCGAAGCCGACCTGGTTGTTGAAAAAGCCGACCGAGGCCGGGGCAACGGCGTTGCCCGCCTGGTCCCGCAGCCCGGACTCGAAGCTGCCGTACACGCCGCCGAACAGGGCGTGGAGCGTCACGGAGGCGTGCTGGTTCGAGGCCAGGCGGTACTCCGGGCCGGCCAGAAAGAAGTGCTCGCTCACGAACGGCCCGCGGATGCCGTAAGGGTTGGGCGTCACGCCGCTGGTGCCGTAGTAGCCGCGCGCGTTGGCCGCGGCAGCCCACTTCCGCGTGAAAAAGCGCGCGGCCTGCACGTCGAAGCCGCCCAGGTTCGCGCCCTGGAGCAGGTTGGGGCCGGCATCGAAATGCGAATACGCGACGCCGCCGTACACCTCGTACCTGTTGTTGTAGTCGACCCCGGCGAGCGTGCTGTTGGAAGCCACGACAGGGGGGCGGTACTGCGGGGCCTGCGCCAGGGCGGGGAGCGAAGGAAGGGCGAGAACGAGGGCCAGGGCGCGGGTAAAGCGTGTCGGCAAGGAAACGGAACCTCCGGGGAGCTGTTACCAACTTACCATCGCAGCCCCGGAACGGGAGGCGCTCCTGTAGCCTGAAGGAGCCATGGTCCAGCCCCGAGAACGTAAACCGGCACGCGACGCGGCCGCCCGCAAACGCTTCGCCGGCAGGAAGTGGGACGGGCTCGAACCGATGATTGAGGACTATGCTCGCGAGGCCGAGGCCATCGCGGCGACGGATTTCCGCGAGCCGCTCGCATTCGACGAGCTCTCGATCGAGCGTTTGGAGCGCATCCTGAACCGGCTTTGCCCGGCACCGGAACCGCTTGCGGCGGAGGACTCCGAGTGGCTCGTACTGCTGTGGGGTGCCTGGTTCGGCGAGTTGCTGCGGCGCTTGCACGGGGGCGCGTGGACCATGACTCTGTATCCGGGGTCGGACTTCGCGGTGCCGACGCTCGAGCTCGCGAACGGTTCGCGCTTGTACCCGACCATGAAGGTGCACCGGCGCCTGACGCTGGGCGCGGCGGAAAGCCTGCCGGCGTTCCACGCCATGCTGCGCGCGCGGCTCGATGCAGCGGGATGAAACAGCCCCGGCGCGCGTGTGAGAGAATCACGGGGATGGGGGAAAGTCCCGCGCCGAACCACCGCGGGCAGCCAACTATGCTGGATAATCTGTTTACACCCACGCACCTCTTGTTCGTCCTCGCGATCGCGCTTCTGGTCTTTGGGCCCCGCAAGCTGCCGGAGCTCGGCAAGGGCCTGGGCGAAGGGCTGCGCGGCTTCACCAAGGGCATCAAAGGCGAGTCCGAGTCCACCACGGTGAAACAGGAAGCCGCCAAGCCCGCGGAGTCCACCACAGCCTCGACCGGCACCACGGCTCCCGAAATCAAGTAAGATCCCCGAACGCCCGGCGCTCCTGAGCCCGGGCGTTTCCGCGTCTGCGCGGGCTGTAAGTTGTTGACGACAAAGCTACCTTCTCGCCCTCGACGATTGACGATCGTGCCCCCTCCTCGCTACCCTCAGAGATAAGCGAAAGCAAGTCGAACAGTCGCTGTCGCAAGCGCGTCGCCGCCCCGCGCACTCCTGTCGCGCCGGGGCGCGCTTCATCCTGATCCGAGGTTTTCCTTCATGTATTCCAGATCCATCTCCCGCGCGGCCCATGCCGCTTCCGCGCTGCTGCTCGCCGCCGCGTCGGCCTCCCTTGCGCAAACCACGACGGGGTCCATTACCGGCACGGTCACCGACCCGAGCGGCGCGGTCGTCCCTAATGCCAGTGTCACGGCGATCAACACCGCGACCGGCGTCCGGACGCCAGCCGTCAGCGACGCGGCCGGCTCGTTTACCGTGCGCTTCCTGCCGATCGGCCCGTACAAGCTCGAAGCCACAGCCGTGGGCTTCAACACCGTGACCACGCCGCAGTTCGCGCTCGAGATCAATCAAACGGCGAAGATCGACCCCAAGCTCGCGGTGGGCGCGAGCACCAATGTGGAAGTGCAGGGCACGCTCGCGCCGATCCTCGACACGACCGACGGAACGCTGGGGCTCTCCTTGAACTCGGACGAGATCGCGACCATTCCGCTCAACGGCCGCAACTTCTCGTCGCTGACCCTGTTCCAGCCGGGCGCGGTCAACACCGACCCCACCGGACTCACAGGATCGAACGGAACCGAGCGCAATACGTACAACTCGGGGATCGTGACCATCAACGGCAACCGCGCGCAGTCGAACAACTACACGCTCGACGGCATCGACATCAACGAGACGCAGAACAACCTGATCGGCTACAACGTTTCGCCGGACGCCATCGGGGAGATTCGCGTGATCTCGGCGAACGCCCCGGCCGAGTACGGCAACGTCAACGGCGGCGACATCGTCACCGTGCTCAAGAGCGGCACCAACAAGCTGCACGGCAGCGCGTACGAGTACCTGGAAAACCAGAACATCACCGCGAACAGCTGGGCGAACAATTTCTCCGGCGTGGGGCAGACGCCGTTCACCCAGTCGCTGTTCGGCGGTACGCTCGGCGGGCCTATCTTCCGCGACAAGCTGTTCTTCTTCGTCGACTACACCGGCACGCGCCGCCACCAGGGCGGCCTGAGCGCGAACAGCGTTCTGACCGCAGCCCAGCGCGGGGGCGACTTCTCGCAGCTGCTCACGCTGCCGACACCGATTCAGCTGGTCGACCCGTTCAACAACTACGCGCCGTACGCGAACAATCAAATCCCGGTCAACAACCCGGTCGTGCGCTACCTCGCGGCGCACCCCCAGTACTATCCCCTGCCCAACCGCACCCCGACCGACGGGCTGATTCAGAACAATTTTCTCGGGCCGACCAGTGCCTTCACCAACAACGATCAGGGCGACGTCAAGATTGAATGGGACCCGCGTCCGGCGGACAAGGTCACCGCGTTCTACTCGCAGGGCACGGGCTACGACGCCAGCGTGTCGCCGCTGCCCGTCACTTTCCCCAGCAACAACCGCTACCCGGACCACCTGGGCGGCGCGACCTGGGTCCGCACCTTTTCGCCCGCCGTCGTCAACGAAGCCCGGTTCGGCTTCACCCGCATCCGCTGGGACAACACCATCTCGACCGACACCACCGGCGCGTTCGGGTTGAACGGCGACGCGGTGGTGGGCATTTCAACGCCCGCGCCGCAGCAGTTTGCCGGGTTCACCTACCAGGGCGTCGGCTCCAGCACGCTGACGGGCGTGGGCGTGCCGGGCCAGGGGCAGGTGATCCGCGACAACACCTACAGCCTGAGCGACACGCTGACCTACCAGCGCGGCAAGCACCTGTTCTCGGCCGGCGGCCAACTGCTGCGCTACCAGCAAAACTTCTCGAACTACGGCAACGGCGGGCAGCTCGGGACCTATAGCTTCTCGGGCGCGAACAGCGCGCTTCCCGGCGCCTCCAATGTCTACGGCCCTGCCGACTGGCTGCTGGACCGGGCCAACCAGCAGACCATCAGCCTGGCGAACGGCTTCTTCGGCGAGCGCCAGTACCGGGTCGCGGGCTTCGCGCAGGACGACTGGAAGATCACCCCCAAGCTGACTCTGAACCTCGGCGTCCGCTACGAGTACGACTCACCCTACACCGAGGTCAACAACCAGACCGCGAACGTGATCCTGTCCGGCCCGCTCAAGGGTACGGTCGAGTACGCGAAGCGCCTGCCCGCGAACGCGCTCCCCGGCTCCATCCTCTGCGACAACCCGGCCTGCTACCAGCCCACGTACAACCAGTGGCAGCCGCGCATCGGGTTCGCGTTCCAGGCCAACCCGCGCGTGGTGTTCCGGGGCGGCTACGGCACAACCAGCTACCTCGAGGGCAACTCGACCGGCGAGCGGCTGATCAACAACCCGCCCTTCTCGAGCTTCGCCCAGCTCACGGCGACCGCGCCCTCAAGCCTGACCAACCCCGGCAACTTTTTCGCGGAGACCGACGGCTTCGCGGTGGGGGCGGGCTCGCTCAGTGTCTCCGGCTACACGGCCTATCCGCAAAATATCCAGCCGGCGTACATCCAGGAGTTCAACTTCAACACCGAAGTCGAGCTCAACAACACGACTTCGGCGCAGTTCGGCTACATCGGCGAGATCGGCCACCGCTTGATCGACTTCCGCAACGCCAACCAACTCACGACCGCGCAGGCGGCCTCGATCGCGGCCCTGCCCACCGGGGCGGCGCTGCCCGCCGAGGACGTTGCGCCGTTCGCGGGGCTGGTCGGACAGGGCGGGGCCTTGTTCCTCATTGAGTCCGAGGGCATCTCCACCTACAACGCGCTCCAGGTCACGGTGCGGCATCGTTTGAGCAAGGGCTTTCAGTCGACCGTGAACTACACCTGGTCCAAGGCGCTGACCGACACCAACGGCAACTACGGCGCGTCGAACTCGGCGGGGCCCAACGGCATCCAGGACGGCTACAACCTGCGCGGCGACTACGGCCCTTCGGAGCTGGACGTACGGCACAACCTGTCGGCGAATGGCTCCTACGCGATCCCGTTCGGGCGCGGGCAGCTGTACGGCGCGAACACCAATCGCGCGCTTGACCTGCTGGCCGGCGGCTGGACGATCTCCTCGACCGCCATCGTCTATTCCGGCCTGCCGATCACTATCGGCGCGAACCCGAACAACAATACCAACTCCTACGGCAACTCCTTCGGCGGCGCGCGCGCGAACCGCTACCGGCGGCTCAATATCGTGAATCGCAGCACCAACAACTGGTTCGGCACGGACCCGTCGGCGGTGCCTTGTACCGGCGCCGATAACGGCGTGTGCGCCTACGGGCCGCAGCTTGCGAACTCGTTCGGCACGGCCGGGGTTGGAACGGAGCGCGCGGCCGGCTTCGAGCAGGTGGACGCCTCGCTGTTCAAGGACTTCCACATCACCGAAGGGCAGTCGGTCGGGTTCCGGGCGGACGCCTTCAATGTGATGAACCTGGTGAGCTACGGCAATCCGGACCGCAACGTCAACGACAACACCTTCGGGCAGATCACCGGGAGCCGCAACGGGCCGCGGACGATCCAATTCTCGGCCCACTATCAGTTCTGAGTTCTTCCAGCCGCGTAGGAAGGTGAGTGGAGCGAGGCAGGGGTACAACGAGCGCTTGTCGCTTAACGTGCGAGAAAAGCAAGTCCTTCGCTTCGCTCAAGATGATTCCCGGTGAGGATTTGCAAATCCGATGACAATCGTCCGGCCGCGCTCTTCGGGACGCGGCCTTCTTTATGCCGCAATCAGCGCCACCGCCCCGAGCGCGAGTGCCATGCCAAGCGCCTGCGCGCGCGTTGCCCGCTCGCGGAGGAAGACCATCGCCAGCAGGATCGTGCCTCCGGGGTAGAGCGACGAAAGCACCGCCGCGACATCGAGCCGGCCGCCGAGCGAGGAGAGCATATAGAGCCCATTCCCGGCGGTGTCGAGCAGCCCAGCCAGGACAGCCAGGGTGACCAACGGCAGAGCCGCCCTGGACCGTTCGGAACGTTCGAATCGTGCGGATCGTGACGCCCCGCGCCTGCCGGGAAGCAAAAAGGCGGCCAGAGCTACCGCTGTGCCGCCCACGCGCGACACCATGAGCGCGCGCAGCACCGGGCCGAACGGGCTGCCCGCGTGTGCACCGGCGCTCGCCATGTGCAGCAGAATGAGCTGGAACCCGAACCCCACCCCGGCCAGCCCGCTGTAGGCAAGCGCCCGGCGGCTTTGCCGGGTGCCCACCGCTGCATCGGCCGGGGCATAGGCGATCAGCGCGATAGCCAACAGAGCCAGCGCGAAGCCCGCCAGCTGCGCGCGCTCATGGTG
>CAXTTW010000141.1:0-6595 GCA_964247255.1 uncultured Acidobacteriaceae bacterium | reverse complement strand
GCGCGACCAAGGCTTGGTTGGTGCAGATGTTGGACGTGGCCTTCTCGCGCCGGATATGCTGCTCGCGGGTCGAAAGCGTCAACACGAACCCGCGCTGCCCGTTTTTGTCTCGCGCCTCGCCGACCAGGCGGCCGGGCATCTGGCGCAGGTATTTCTCCTTGGCCGCGAGCACCCCGCAGTACGGGCCGCCATAGGAAAGCGCTACGCCGAAGCTCTGCGCCTCGAGCGAGACGATGTCCGCCTCCGCCGGCGGGCGCACCGCTCCGAGCGAGATCGCTTCCGCGATGGACACGATCAGCAGCGCGCCCTTCGCGTGCGCGATCGCGGCGAGGGCTGGGATGTCCTCGACGACGCCGAAGAAGTTGGGTGACTGCACCAGTACGCAGGCGGTCTCGGTCGTGATCGCGGCGTCGAGCGCGGCGAGGTCGAGCCGTCCGTCCGCCCCGTAGCGAATCTCCGTCTGCCGCGTCCCCTGGTGCTGCGCGTAGGTGGAAAGAACCTCGCGGTACTCCGGGTGTACCGTGCGGGCGACCGCGACATGGTCGCGCCCGGTGACGCGGATGGCCATCATCACCGACTCCGCCGCGCCGGTCGATCCGTCGTACATTGAGGCGTTCGCGATCTCCATGCCGGTCAGCTCGCAGATCATGGTCTGGAACTCAAAGATGGCCTGGAGCGTGCCCTGCGTGATCTCCGCCTGGTAAGGGGTGTAGCTGGTCAGGAACTCGCCGCGTTGGACGATGGTGTCGATCAGCACCGGCCGGTAGTGCCGGTACGCGCCCGCGCCCAGAAAGCTCGTGTAGCCGACCGCGTTGCGCGATGCGGCTTCCTTGAAGTAGCCGACGATCTCGGACTCGCCCATCTGGGCCGGGATGTCGAGGTCGCGCGTCAGCCGGAACGGCTCCGGCACGGTCGCGAACAGCTCGTCGATGTGCGACGCGCCGATCTCACGGAGCATGGCGCGGCGTTCAGGGTCCGACTTGGGCAGGTAGCGCATGGTCTCTCCCCCGGCCCTAGTGGCCGGTCTCTTCGGAAACGAACTTCTCGTAATCCGCCGCGGTCAGCAGGCCCTCGATTTCGGCGGGGTTAGCGAGGTTGACGCGCATGATCCAGGCATCGTGCGCGTGCGTGTTGATGCGCTCGGGGGCGGCATTCAGCTCGTCGTTGACGGACGCGATCTCGCCAGACGCGGGAGAGTACAGGTCCGAAACCGCCTTGACCGACTCGACCGAACCGAAGACCTTTCCTTTTTCGACCTTCGCGCCGACCTTGGGCACCTCGACGAACACGATGTCGCCGAGGGTCGATTGCGCGTGATCGGTGATGCCGACCGTGCCGATGCCCTCCTGCACGTGAATCCACTCGTGCTCGCGGGTGTAGCGGAACTGCTCGGGGTAGCTCATGCGTCTTTCTCCTGAACTTTGGCGCGCTTGTAAAAAGGCAGCCTGGTGGTTTGCGCGCGCACACCGGTCCCGCGCACCTCGACGAACACTTCCCTGCCCGGCGCGGCGGCGTACTCGGCCGGCAGGTAGGCCATGGCGATGTTTTTCTTAAGAAACGGCGCGGGCGAGCCGCTGGTCACCTCGCCGATAGCCGTCCCGGCCTCGTCCAGCACGCGGTAGCCGTCGCGCGCGATACCGCGGTCCACCATTTCGAGTCCAACCAGCCGCCGCTTCGGCCCGCCCGCATCTCTGATCTCCCGCAGGGCGGCCGCGCCGGTAAAGTCCTTGTCGTCGAGCTTCGCGTACCGGTCCAGCCCGGCCTCGAAAACGTTGACCGTGTCCGAGATCTCATGCCCGTAGAGCGCCATCGCCGACTCGAGCCGCAGGGTGTTGCGCGCGCCCAGCCCGCACGGCACGATCCCGAACGGCTCGCCCGCCTTAAAGATTTCGCCCCACACGGCCGCACTCGTCGCCTCGTCCGAGGGGATGTAGATCTCGAACCCGTCCTCGCCCGTGTACCCGGTGCGCGCGATCAGCACGTTGTACACCCCGGCCACCTTGCCCCACTTGAACCAGTAGTTTCTGATCTCGGCAAGCGGCGTGTCGGTAAGCTTTTGCAGCACGTCCACGGCGCGCGGACCCTGGATCGCAAGCTGCGTGTAGTAGTCGGAATAGTCCGAAACGTGGCCACCGTGCGGCTGCGCTTCCCGGCGTATCCAGCCGTAATCCTTTTCGCGGGTGCCGGCGTTGATCACCACGAGCCAATCGTTCTCGCCCAGCTTGTGCACCACGATGTCGTCGACAAAAGTGCCGTTCGGGTACAGCATGGCCGAGTAATGCGCCTGCCCGACCGCGAGCTTCGAGGCATCGTTCATCGAGAACTGCTGCACCGCCTGGAGCGACTTGGGCCCGCGCAGCTGGATGCAGCCCATGTGGCTCACATCGAACACGCCGACGCCGGTGCGCACGGCCATGTGCTCGGCGGTGATGCCCGCGTACTCGACCGGCATGTCCCACCCGCCGAAATCGACCATCTTCGCGCCAAGCGCGCGGTGGGTGCCGTTCAGGGCTGTCTTGCGAAGGGCGGTTTCGGTCGCGGGCACTCGTGGTTCCTCCCCATCAAGGTACCACGCAGGGGCCGCCTGTCAGTCGTGCGAAACCTGCCAGCCGTCGTCGGTCGCGATCAGCGTTGCCTTGTCCACCTTGCCGCCGTTGAGGTCGGCCTGGATGGTCGGGAACGCGGTCTTCATCTCGGTCGACTGCGCCCAGTCCGCGATGGCGGAAACCGTGTAGTGGTAATCGACGTTCGCCACCTCCGCGCCGTTCGAGTCCTTGGAGCTGGTGAAGTTGTCCACCGTCGTCACGGCGCGGTGGCCGAAGCAGAAATTGCCGTAGCCCGGCTGCGACTGGTCCGGCGTCCAGATGGACCGGCCCTTCGACGACAAGTCGTAGTCGTTGACCTGCTTCGAGCTGAAGATGAACTGTTTTTTCTGCGCGGTCGTGCGCGTCAGCAGCCCGGCGTCGGTCAAGGCGTCGTAGCCGGTCGACTCGTTCGCCTTACCCGGGTCCGCCTCGACCGGGAACTTGACCGGCGAGGACCACACGCACTCCGGGTGCGCGTTGTAGTAGTTCCCGATGGCCTTGGAAAAGTTATCCTTGGTGGCCGCTTTCTTGTTCTCGCACCCCGCGAGAACGGCCAAACCGCCCAAAAGCGCAAAACCCGCATACCGTGCCCGCATCGTAACGCTCTCCTCTTGTTCCGCTACTGGGATGCAACCTCGACGCGGGGAGACACGGGATGGCCGCCCGGGGCCGCGCTATACTCAGGGCGGCCTTACGAAGGCGCGGGAGACCCGGAGCGAGTGCGTACGGAACAAGCCCAGGGGGGATCCATCGTCGTCGTCATCCCCTGCTACAACGAAGCCAGACGCCTGCGGACCGATGCGTTTGCCGTCTTCTTCAGCGAGCCGGCCAACGCGGACATCACGCTGTTGTTCGTCAACGACGGCAGCCTCGACGCGACCCTCGCCGTGCTCCAAACGCTCCATGCGCGCTTTCCCGACCGGGTTCGCGTACTCGACAAGCAGCCTAACGCGGGCAAGGCGGAGGCGGTGCGGCACGGGATGCTCCACGCGCTGCGCCTGCCTGGGTGCGCGATTACCGGCTTTTGGGATGCCGACCTGGCCACGCCGCTCGCGCAGATCCCCGACCTGGCCGCGGTGCTGGGGGCCAACGCCGGGCTCACCATGGTTTTCGGCGCGCGGGTGCGCCTCCTGGGCCGGCGCATCCATCGCCGGCCCCTGCGGCACTATCTGGGCCGCTTCTTCGCCACCGTCGCTTCCTCCGTGCTGCGCCTGCCCATTTACGATACGCAGTGCGGGGCCAAGCTGTTTCGCGTCACACCAGAGCTGGCCGAGGTTTTGCGCGAGCCGTTCGAGTCACGGTGGATCTTCGACGTGGAGCTGCTCGCGCGATTCATGGCGCGGCACCGGGGCTCGCCGGAAGCGGTGCGCGACCGCATCTACGAGTACCCTTTGCCCGAGTGGACCGACGTGGCCGGGTCTAAAGTGCGCGCGGCCGACTTTTTCAAGGCGTTCGGAGAACTGCTGGGGATCTACCGGCGCTACCTTCATCCCGAAGCCTCCACAGCGAGACGGTAAGGAAGAGAAACAGCAGCAGAAGGATCTCCGGCATGGGCCTGTACAGGAGCAGCGTCCGGAACGGGCCCGCGTGCTCCACCGGCCCCGGCGCGCGGATCAAGCGGTTGAGAAATGGGTGCGCCGTCACCAATGTCGCCATGGTCATCAGCAGAAGCCCAAGCAGGCCCCATGCGCGCCGCCCGCCCGCCGCAAGCAGGTACGCAACCGCCGGGAAGGCCAGCAAAAGGATGCGCGTGTCGTACTGGCGGTGGTAGATGGGCAGCGGCATCAGGCAGCTGATCGCCGCGATGGCCAGCAGGTGCTTGGGCAGGGTGTCGGGCAGGCGGGCCGCCGCGACCGCCCAGGCCGCGAACAGCCCTAGGGAAACCAGCAGTGCCGCCCCGTTGTAAAACGAGGCGCGGTCGCTCAGAGCGGCGAAGAGCGCCTGGAGATCGGTGAGGTTGACGGCTTGGGTATGGCCGCTTGCCGGGCTGTTGACCGAGCCGGGCGCGGCATTGCCATGGAGGTTGGCCCGGAGCTCGGGCAGCCAGTGCGTTGTACCCGGCGCGTGCGCGAACCAGAGGACGCTGCCCCCGGCGAAAACGAGCCCCAGCGCGGCGATCGCGAAAAACACCCGCCGCCCGCGAGGGCCCGCGAACAGCAGGTACAGGAACGGGAGCCCGGCATCGTGCGGCTTGAGCATGAGCGCGACGAAGAAGCACGCGCCGGCCAAGGGCAAAAAGCGCCCGCGCAGGATAGAGAAGAACGCGACCGCCACCAGCGCGATCACCACGCCGGAGACTTGCCCGAGCATGAGCAGGATGGTGCTGCTCGCGGTGAAAAGGGCGAGCAGCGCGGCAGGGGCGAGAGCCGCACCCGCGTCCAGACACAGCTGCGCGGTGAGCAGGGCAGCGAGCGAAAAGCTCGCGGCCATCAGAGCCTCCCACAAAGCGTGCGCCGCCGGATACCGCAGAGCGGCCACGGGCGCGAGCACGGCGAGTGAAAACGGCGGGTACAGCGCCGAGTATGGGTCGAAGACGACCTTGTCGTCGTCCACGCCGCCCGCCGCGAGATAGGCCGCGCGCGTGTCGGCTTCGCTGTAGGGGTCGCAGCCGGTCAGGAGGCAGCGGGCGCTCGCGTAGGGCTGCTTGAAGTCGCGAAAGTGCAGCGCTTCGCGCTCGTCATGGTAGCCGCGCAGCACGAACAGGAGCACCCCGGCCAGGACGAGGGCGAAGACGAGAAAGCGGCGGGCCGGCATCACAGCGTTCCCGCCAGGCACACCAGGTACCATCCCTGGGCAGTGCAGCGGAACCGCGCCGCCTCCGACGGGTCAAACTGGCCGGCGAGTCCCGAAGCAAGCTCCTCCGGCGTCCCGGCAAAGACCACGAAGTCGGTCGCCCGCACGATTTGCGCTTCCTTGCGCGCCGGCAGCGAGCGGCCCGGCGCGGCGGGCGGGTCGGTTTTGGACAGATGGACCAGGCGGATGTCGTCAATCAGCAGCGGACTGCCCGGCTTGCCCTCGACCGGCATGATCTTCTGGTCGAGCCATGGGCTGTCGAGCGCGACGTCGTCGTGCGCGACAAACGGCAGCGCGGTCGCCCAGGCGAAAACATCGGGCGCGAGCTGCGTTTGATACCTGACTTGGTTGTCGAGGCCGGGACCCAGCAGGATCAGCCCGTTCTTGCCCTGCGGCAGCGCCTGGTGTTCGATGACGCTGACGGTGCGCGCGACCGGGCGAACGTACACTTCGGCGGTCAGGAGGCTGACAGCCGCCAGCGCGAGCCCGGCGGGGATGAGCGCGCGTTCGAACTTCGCGTCAGAAGGCTCAAACCCCGAAGCGGCCAGAAGCGCGCCGATCCAGACCAGGACCACGAGGCGCGTGGCGAAGTAGGCCGAGTTGTTGACGTGCTCGGGGGTAAACGGCAGCAGCAGTGCGAGAACTACGGTCGCCGCGAAGAACGAGTCGCCGAGCGTGAGCGCGCGGCGTCGCCATGCATCCTGGAAGCGCCGTGCCCCCAGGACGAAAGCAGCGAGGAGCAGAACGTACAGCCCGAGCCGGTACAGGTTGATGAGCGGGCTGAGCGAGCGCGTGTTGTAGGGGGACACCCCGGTGAGTAGCGCGACCGTGGTGACGAACGGCTTGTGGAAGCCGAAGTCGGCGAGCGTCGAGGAGGACTGTGTCCGGTCCACGCTGGACGCGACGAACAGGAACGCCAGGCATGCGAAGGCGATGGCTGCGACACGCGGCAGGACGCTGCGTGAAGTTCGGCCCTGCCCGCGCACCAGCGACAGCAGCAGGTCCACACAACCCAGGCAAATGAGCACCAGTAGCGGCACCGGATGGGTGAAGGTGAGCAGCGCGACCGCAATCGCATAGCCGATCCACATCGCGGGCCGGCCTGCGGCCGCCCTTGCCCAGAAGCCCATCGCGAACAGGAACAGCCCCAGGGCGAGCGAGTAGTTGAGGAACCCCATCATCACCGACCACTGCAGAAACAAGGGCGCGATGCACAG
>CAXTTW010000140.1:0-6623 GCA_964247255.1 uncultured Acidobacteriaceae bacterium | reverse complement strand
CGACGCGTTCAGGACGTTGCCGCGCAGCCAGAGGCCGTCGCCCGAGCCGAGCGCACCAAGCGAGCGCTCGCCGAAGACGAGGGCGTTCTCGGCGTGGACGTCAGAGTTCGCATCCACCGGGCCGCGCAGATTGGGCGCGACCAGGGTGTACCCATCGGTGCCGACGAGCCCGGCGGAAGCGAGGCCGGCCCAGCGCTTGTGCCCGCCGCGAACCAGTGCTTCGTTGTCGTTGAGGCCCTCGGCTCCGTAGCCGGACTCCAGGACGAGCTCCGGTTTGTCGCCGACCGGCGTCGGGCTGATCTGCACGACGCCCCCGACCGCGCTGGACCCGTAAAGGTCGCTCACGCCGCCGCGCACCACTTCCACGCGCCCGATGGTCAGCGCAGGCAGTTCCAGCCAGTGGATCCACCCGCCGAAGGGGTCGTTGAGGGGAACGTCGCCGAGCAGGACGAGGGAGCGCGAAGCCGCGGTCGAGCCGAGGCCGCGCAGGGAAACGCCCTCCGTGGTCGGGTTCGCGATCAGCGAGGAGGAACGGCGGAACAGGTCGAAGCCGGGCACGGTGCGCAGCTTGCCGTCGAGGCCCACCGGAGCCGCCTGCCGGAGGTCCTTCGCGGTCAGGACGCGCGTGCTGACCGGGCTTTCGAGCGCGGAAACGGGCGTGCGGAAGCCCGTGACCTCGATCCGTTCGCTGGCCGCCGGCGCGCCCCCGAGATTGGGGGGCTTCTGCGCGAAGGCGGGGACGAGGGCGGCCGTGCAACAGGCGGCTGCGAGAAGACGCTTCAAGGGTGCGGACTCCCGGGCGGTTTGGGTTCAGAGACGCCGGACCTGCTCGCCTTGCGGCAACGCGCGCAGAAGAGCGGCAATCGTTTGGTTGAGTTCGGGATGCTCCACGTCCGGCGCGATCTCGGCCAGAGGCGCGAGAACGAAGCGGCGGCGATGCATCTCCGGGTGGGGAACGGTGAGGTCCGGGTCCCTCCATACTACCGGCTCGCCTTTTTCGCTGAGCAGGAGTATATCCAGATCCAAAACACGGGGACCCTTGTCGGCAAGCCCGCGCGCGCGTCCGAAGCGTCGCTCGACCGCCTGCAGCGATCGCAGGAGCGAGCGCGGGGCGAGCGCGGTTTCGAGCTGGACCGCGGCGTTGGTGAACGCCGGCTGGTCCCATACGGGCCCGACCGGGGTGGTGCGCCACAAACTTGAAGCCGCCGCGACCGTGCCGAGCCCGCCCAAGGCGGCCATAGCCATCGGCAGCGTCTGCTCGGGCTCGATCCACTCCGCGCCCGTGAACCGGGGCAAGTTCGCCCCGAGCCCGAGCCAGGCGGTCCAAACCTCGGTTCGCTCATCCACAAATACAGAGTATCGGACGGGTACAGAGGCGTGCTCAACCGCGCCTTCTTTCGCTTAGACGGCCCATCCGCGCGGGCCCTCCCCCGACCTCAGGCTGCGCCTTCATGGTCCGGGTACAAACGATCGATCACCTTGGGCAGGTACTCTTTTACGAAATCCCGAGGATTTGCGCTTCGGAAGAAGTGGGCAGCTTTCTCCTCGATCGTCAGATGAGCGAGTCCGTGCAGGGTGGCTATCCCGCTCAACATATCGGCCGCATCCTCGAAGCTATCCGGGTCCACCTCGAATCTCCCGCGATAGGCCAGAACCGCACGGCCGAGCCGCATGCCCGGTCTTCTGCTGACCTCGGCGAAACGGGGATCGCTTCGATCCACGAGATCGTTACGGAACATCAGCCGGAAATGCCCCGGATGGTGAACGGCAAAGGTAAGGAACGCGAGACTCACCGCTCGCACGTCAGCGACGACGTCCTCTGAGTGTCCGGCCTCGTCGATGTACCGGTCAGCCCGTCCAAAAGCCAGGAGCGCAACCTCAGTGAGGAGCCCCCTTGCGCTCCCGAAGTGGTGTGCCGGTGCGGCCGCGGAAACGCCAGCGCGTTGAGCGGCCGCGCGCAGGGAGAAAGCCTCGATGCCGCCCTCGGCGATGATCTCGTCGGCAGCCTTGACGAGAGCGGCGCGTAAATCGCCATGGTGGTACGTTGAACGCTTGCCGGGCATGGTCCCAGCCGCGATGTTGACACTGTTCAGATGCGCGTGTAGGCTCATGGTCAGCTGCTTCAACAATACCGTGGCGCATGCTGCGTTTTACATTTTGACGATGTTAAGATGGAGCGCCGGCTTGGCGGTTTTTAGAGGAGAGTGGAATGAACAGCAAGGTATGGTTAATCACCGGAGCCTCTCGAGGACTAGGGCGCATCTGGTCCGAGGCCGCTCTCCGACGCGGAGACAGGGTCGCGGCCACGGCTCGCAAAGCGGCGGATGTCGCCGATCTGGCTGAACAGTTCGGCGACGCCGTCCTGCCGCTGACGCTCGACGTGACCGACCCGGAACAGGTGCAGCGGGCGGTCGAGCAGGCTCATGGGCATTTCGGCAGGTTGGACGTTCTCGTCAACAATGCCGGCAGCGCCTTGATCGCGACCGTCGAGGAGGCAAGCGACAAGCAGCTGCGCGACCTTTTCGAGGTGAACTACTTCGGCATGGTCCGGGTACTGCGGGCGGCCCTGCCCTTCCTGCGGCGGCAAGGCAGCGGGCACATCCTCGGCGTCTCGAGCAGCCTCGGGATCACGCCGGCACCGCTGATCGGCTTCTACTCCGCTACTAAGGCCGCGGTCGAAGCACTTCATGAAACCATGGCGCTGGAAGTCAGGCAGTTCGGTATCAAGGTCACGCTGGTGGAGCCGGGTGCCTACGCAACCGAGTTCGGCAAGTCGGCGAAGAGGGCGGACGGCATGGCGGCCTACGAAGACTTCCGGAAGCAGACAATGGCGAGCATCGCCAACCTGGAACGCGGCGACCCTCAAGCGACGCCGGAAGCCATCCTCAAGCTTGTCGACGCGGAGAACCCGCCGCTGCGGCTGGCGCTGGGTTCGTGGCTACCGACGGCGCGCGCTGCCTACGCCGACCGGCTTGCCACCTGGGAGGCATGGGAGCCTGTCTCGCGAGCAGCACAAGGCGGAGCGCGCAAGTAAGAATGCCGCGCTCGCGCCGGAAGCCCGTAGCAAGCTCCGCCTAATCTTGGGCGCTTATCCGACGACTCGCGGATTTCGGCTGCGGCGCCTGCCACAAAAGGAAGTATCGAAAAAAAGGAGATCGCCATGCAGGAGAAATCCGTCCCCGCGGCTTATCAGGAAGCCGGTCTCGGGACCGCAAAGGATCACGCAGCGATAGGTAGAGCCGAGAAGATACCGGTCAGCGCGCCCGTGCCTGTCGTGTCTGTCAGCCCGGTAGTGTTGTCCGTGCCGGGACGCGCCGTCGATTTGCAGGTACGCGTTTCCGCGCCGAGGACCGGCCGCGACCTGCCTATTCTTCTTCTCTCGCATGGCCACGGCAGGTCGAACCATCTCTCCTCGTTGAACGGCTATGGCCCGCTCGCGAATTTCTGGGCGGCTCACGGTTTCGTGGTAATCCAGCCTACCCATCTGAGCTCAAAATCGCTCAGCCTCGACCCGAAGACGCCCGGTGCACCCCTGTTCTGGCGGTCCCGCGTCGAGGATATGACGTCGATCCTGGATAGGCTGGACACCATCGAGGTCGCCGTCCCGGAGGTCGCGGGGCGCTTGGACCGAAGCCGGGTCGCGGTCGCCGGGCACTCCATGGGCGGGCATACGGCGGGGATGCTGCTGGGGGCGCGTTTAACCGACGAGGACGGAACCGAAGTGGACTTGGCCGAGCCCCGGATCAAAGCCGGTGTGCTGCTGGCGGCACCGGGCAGCGGTGGTGCCGACCTGAGTGCTTACGCAGCCGAGCACTACGGGTTCTTCGCTCACCCCAACTTTGCCGCGATGACCGCGCCGGCTCTGGTGGTCGCGGGCGATCAGGACGTTTCTCCCCACTTGACCGTGCGCGGCGCGGACTGGCACGCCGACCCGTACCGTCTGAGTCCGGGCCCCAAGTGCCTGCTTTCCTTGCCCCGCGCGGGTCACGGGCTAGGCGGGGTTTCCGGGTACGACGCGGCCGAGACCACAGACGAGAGCCCGGAACGGGTGGCCGCGGTGCAGCGGCTCACCTCCGCCTGGCTCCGCACCGCGCTCTACCCGGGGGACCCGGCGTGGCCGTCGGCTTGCGCCGTTCTGGCCGGGCTGGCTGAACTGGGCAGGGTCCCGCGGGAAGCGCGCGCTCAGTACTCGATCCCGCGCTGGGCCAGGATGCCTTTCTGATAGGCGTGCTTGCGCTCGGCCATCTCCGTCACGGTGTCAGCGATCTCGACTAGGCGCGGGTGGGCGTTGCGGCCGGTGAGCAGGACATGGAGCAGGGGCGGGCGGTTTTCGAGCGCGCGCACAACCTCTTCCGGGTCGAGCAGGCCGTAGGAGACCGTGTACAGGATTTCGTCGAGGATGAGCATGTCCCACTCGTTCGACTCGATGGCGCGGACCGCCTCGGCCCAGCACTCGCGGATGAGCCGGATGTCTTCGGGGTCGGTTTCCGCGCCGCCGACCTTGATGAAGCCCCGACCCATGGGGCGGATCTGGAAGTTGTCCCCGATCGTGGCGGCGGCATCGAGCTCGCCGTAGTGCCAGGAGCCCTTGATGAACTGGAGCATGAGCACCCGCATGCCGTTGCCGGCGGCGCGGAAGCCCGTGCCGAGCGCGGCGGTGGTTTTGCCTTTGCCCGCCCCGGTGAAGACCATGACTAAACCCTTGCGCTCGCCTGCCGATGTGTCCGTCATGCAGCTAAGAGTAGTACATTTTGTCTCCGCCATGCAGGTTGTTGTCCTATGCTGATGCGATGAGCATCCCGAATCCAGAATTGATACAAGTAGCATTAAGCGTGCTCAATCGCCGTGTGATTGAAGGCAGGCTTTTCGGAGACGTGGGCGCCGCCCTGATGAGCGCGGGAGGGTCAATTTACAGCGGAATCAGTGTCGATACGCATAGTTGGGGACTTTGTGCGGAAAGAAGCGCTCTAGCGGCCATGATTACGGCTCGGGAGTACAGGTTCTCAAAAATAGTTGCTGTCTGGAGAGAGGAGGGTTCCGGATATTTGTATGTGCTCCCGCCCTGCGGTATTTGCAGGGAGTTTATGCGTAACATCGATGCCGGCAATCTAAACGCTGAGATTGTCTTGGATAAGTCGAAATCGATCAGACTCAGGGAGCTTCTCCCCTTGCATGTATGGCCAGTCCGCTGGCCGAAGATTGACAAAGTGAATTAATGCCCGGAGTGATAGGGATGCCCGGCCAGGATGGTACACGCCCGGTAGAGCTGCTCGGCAAGGACGAGGCGGGCCAGCTCGTGGGGCAGGGTCATGGGGCCGAGCGACAGCATTGTGAACCGGGCGCGTGTTGCGGGGCTCCAACCGTCGGCGGGCCCTATGGCGAAAACGAGGAGCTGCGTACTTGCTTCTTTGTGGATCCGGACGAGCGCGGCTAAAGCTTCAGAGCTGTGCTGCTCGCCGCGCGGGTCCAGCAGCACGGCCGCGGGCACGGTGCGCCCGCGCTCCTTTTCCAGGCCGGCGAGGAAGGCTTCCTCGCTGCGGTAGATTCGGGCTTCGGCGGGCAGATAGGGATGGGCGCGGGTGAGGTATTGATCGACCAAGGCTTGCATGGGCCCGGTGTGCGGGCGCGGGGCGATGGAGGTGAGCAGGAGCTTCACTTGGGCCGGAGTCTACGCGCCGCGACTGAGCAGGAGCGAAGCTACGTCGCGGGCACCATGGATCACGGCGAGGACACGAACGCGCCCCGGCTCGATCGAATAGATAATGAGGTACGACCCGGAAGGTAGAAATAAAAGGTCTCGATCGGTCAAATCCCTGCGTGAATGGCCGATGGCGGGAGACGCAGCAAGTAGATTCACCTGCGTCTGAATAGTCTGTATCCATCTCTGGGCCGCATCCAGGCTGTCTCGTGCTATGTAGTTCCAGATGACGTCCAGATCGCGCCGGGCCGCGGCCGAGAATACGGCTCTCATGCGCTTTGCTTGGCTGGAGTTTTGCGCCTTTCCTCCACCTTACGGTCGAAGTAAGCCCAGACCTCTTCCGCATCGATCTCTTCCCCGCGATCCATCTCCTCGATCCGTCGATCGATCTCTTCGTTGAACTCCCGCAGTTGCGCTTCGCGCGATCGGTCTTGCTGGTCCAGAAGGACGAGTGCTTCCGCAACGACCTCCATCGTAGAGGTGTACTGGCCCGTGGCGATCCTTGCACTGACAATGGATTCCAGTTCCGGGGGCAGTTCGATGTGCATGGCGAGACCCTCACTTCGATGCTCATGTACCATTCCCGCGCTGTCAAGGCGCGTCCTCTACAATCGCCCGCATGCGCATGGCACTGTTCGGGGGTTCGTTCGACCCGCCGCATTTGGGGCACCTGCGAATCGCGCGGGCAGCCATGGAGCGGCTCGGGTTGGACCGGGTGCTGTTCGCGCCGACCGGCCGTCAGCCCCTGAAGCGGGGCGGAGCGGCGGGGTTCGCGGACCGTTTGGCGATGGTGGAGCTGCTCCTGCGCGGGGAGGCCCGGTTTGCCGTTTCCTCGATCGACGCGCCCCGCGAAGGCGCGCCGAACTATACGGTGGACACGGTCGCGCGGCTCCGGCCTTCGCTGCCGGACGGGGCGAAGCTGTTC
>CAXTTW010000139.1:0-6645 GCA_964247255.1 uncultured Acidobacteriaceae bacterium | reverse complement strand
GGTCCAGGACGCGCCCGCGCAGGCCGCGAAGAACCCCGGCGACCCGCAAGTGGAAGGCGCGAAGGCCCCGGTGACTGCCGCCGGCGCAAAACTCCCGCGCGGGGCCTCTCCCCGCAACCTGCTCGCCTCCACCTTCGGTGACGAGCTGCGCCTCGCTACCGGCGGGGCTTCCCGCGTCTACGGCGTCTCGCTGAAGGACCGTGCCGCCATCCTCCCCGCCGGGGCCTCCGCCAACGGCGCTTTCTGGATCGACGGAGTTTCCGGACGCTTCGTCACCTCCAGCTACTACATGCCCGCCCTGCCGCAGTGGGCCGTCGAGTTCGACACTGGCCCCACGATCGCGCAGGCTGAAGCCAAGGCCAACGTGGGCCCGGTCACCGACTTCTACAAGCAGGTGGGCGCGACCGGCGTCGCCAATGCCTACGAGCTCGTCTTTTCCGAAGCCCTCATCGCCGGCGAGCAGCTCGGCACCCGCGCCACTACCGACCTGCTCACCGTTTCGCTGTCCCCCAACGACATCGAAGGCCACCGCTACGGCCCCGACTCGCCGGAGGAGCACGCCATGGTGGCTTCGCTCGACCGCAACCTCGACCAGTTCACCGGCTGGCTCGAAACGCACATTCCCGGCGGCCTCGCCAATGTGGTTCTGGCGCTGTCCGCCGACCACGGCATTGCCCCTACCCCGGCGGTTTCCTCCGGCCTGGGCCTCGCCGGAGCCTACATCGACATGGACAAGCTCGCCGGGGACCTGAACCAGGCAATGAACGCCAAGTTCTCCCCCGGCGAGCAGGTCGTTTACGTGCTGCCTCACCAGGAGCTCCCGTATATTTCGCTCAACCGGCCCAACTTCGAGCGCGCCGGCATCATTGAGCAGGAAGCCGAGGACGCGGTCAAGGCTGCGATGGAGCCGGCTTTCAACTCGCTCGCTCCGGCACCGCTCCCGCCGCCCGCAGAAGCGCCACCAACGGATGCCGACACCACCATCGTGACCGTGAAAGCCCACCCGCCTGCCGCGCCGCGCTTGTTCCGCGCCTACACTCGCCAGGAGCTCTCCGCGGGCCTCCTGCCCGACACCGACTTCGGACGCCTGCTGGCCCGCAGCTACAGCTCCAATGGAGGCTGGTACGTAGCCGCCATCCCGGTCGCCTTCCAGATGCAAGGATCGGGACAGGGTCCTGGGCAGGGCACCACGCACTTCTCCCCGTGGAGCTATGACCGCCACGTTCCGCTCGGCTTCTATGGCGCGCCCTTTCTCCCCGGAACCTACCGCGGGCGCGTCGAGCCCATCGATCTGGCCGCGACCCTGGCCTCCGTGCTCGGCATCAATCAGCCGTCGGCCTCCGTCGGGCACATTCTCACCCAGGCGCTTCGTCCGGCCGGCGAGTACCCCTTCTACCCCAAACCGCCCGTGCGCAAAACGCGCCGCCCCAGCGCCAAGCCGGAAGAACCGCCGGCCTTGCCGGACCTGCCGGCGCCCGCGCCGCCCTCAGTCGTGCAGCAGCCGGGCCCGACGGAACAGCCGGCGAAAGCACCCCAGCCATGAAGCCCGACATGCGCGTCCGCGTCGCGGGCATCCCGCTCGCGACCCCCGTGCTCGCCGCCAGCGGCACCTTCGGCTACGGCGTCGAGTTCGAGGACATCCTGGCGCTGGACCGCATCGGCGGCTTCGTGTCCAAGGGCCTTTCGCGCCTGCCCATGCCGGGCAACGCCGCGCCGCGCCTGATTGAGACCGCTTCCGGCATGATCAACGCGGTCGGCCTCCAGAACGTCGGGGTGGACGCTTTTGTCACGCAGAAGCTTCAGAGCTTCAGCCGCACTCCCCCGCCCTGCGCGATCCTGTGTAACGTGTTCGGCTACGAAATCGACGACTATCTGGCCGTGATCGAGGTGCTCAACGCAGCCGACGGCATCGCAGCCTACGAGATCAACGCATCCTGCCCGAACACCAAGCACGGCGGCATGGTTTTCGGCGCGGACTCCGCGCTGCTGGGTGAACTGGTGACGCGAACCAAACGAGCGAGCCGCCGCCCGGTCTTCGTCAAACTCTCGCCGAACGTGACCTCGATCGCCTCCATGGCGCGCGTGGCCGAGGATGCGGGCGCGGACGGCCTCACCCTGGTCAACACGTTTCTGTCGCTCGCCATCGATATCAAGACACGCAAGCCCAAAATCGCCAACGTGACCGGCGGCCTGTCCGGCCCGGCGATCAAGCCGATCGCGGTCCGCATGGTTTGGGAGGCCGCGCAGGCTGTCAAAATCCCAATTCTTGGCGCAGGCGGCATCCGCTCCGGGGAGGATGCAGTCGAGTTCCTGATGGCCGGGGCCGCCGCGGTCCAGGTAGGCACCGCCAGTTACGCCGACCCGCGCGCGGTTGAGCGTGTCGCCCGTGAGTTGGAATACTGGTGCGCCCGCAACGAAATCGCGCAGGCCAGCTCGCTGACCGGGGCCTTCCAGCCAGGGCCCGGAAGCCTGCCCAAACCGGGCATGGTCTCATCCTTGCCCGACGGCGCCCCGCCCCTACCGGAGAAAAGCGAAGGAGACCTTGAATAGAGGTCACCTTGAGCGGAGCGGCAGCGCTTGCGCCAAAGGACTTGCTTTTCGCAAAGCGGAGTGAAAGCCGGTCCTTCGTCGCCGCGCCCCTCGGGATGACACCTCTTCAGAGTCGCCTAAGCTGCTACTGGGCCGCTCCGGCCCGCGCCCGCGTCAGCACGTCCGTCTTGATTTCCTTGCCCTTGGGCGTTTTCAGGTACAGGTGGTTGCCGTCCACGCTCGCCTCCACCGGGTCGCCCACGATCATGCCCTCGGTGTAGTCCTTCGCGTTAGCGCCGACCTTCTCCGCGCGCACGGTGTAGACCAATTCCCCGGCCTCTACGGTAAAAACCGCGTGGGTAGTGGTGTTGCCCTTCTTCTGCCGGCTCTCCGTGGCCGCATTCAGGAGCTTGCCGGGCTGGTAGACGCGATCCGCCGCCCAGGCCGAAGCCGCCGTCGCAAGTGCAAGCAAGGTCAAACCGAGCGATCGCCGCATCACGCCGCCTTTCGGGGAACCCGGTTTCGGATCTCCCTGGCCTGCGCCGTGGCAACCTCCGTCAGATACGCCGGCGCGGGCGTCATCACCATCACCAGCACCCAGGCCAGCACCGACACCAGCAACCCCGCCACTGCGAGGTCCTGCAGGGTCAGCGCGAAATCCAGTTGACGCGCGTGGAGCGCGATCGCCCAGGTACGCAAGGGCTCCAGCTTGTGGATCACCGCGATCGCGACCATGAACAGCAGGATCGAAGCCGTGGCTACCCCGATCAGCACCACGTCGATCGTCCGGTGCAGCCGCTGGCGGGTCCGGCAAGTCCGGCACCCGGCCAGGTGCTCTTCCAGGTCGCCCCGCACCTCCGCCGATGAGCCGGAAAGATCGTACCGCCACGAAGAAAGAATGTATCCCACCGCGGGATCGTTGCACTTTGCCATGCCTGTGAGCCTTTCTCTCTCTCTTGGTTCTGATGCTTTCCGCCCGGGAACACGGCGGGAAGGCGAGAGGAACGCCGGGTAAAGAACGCCCGGTCCCGTGCAATTCCGTTCTTTCCATTGTAACGGGCCCGCGTGCAATTCCTGGCCGCCGCGTCTACAAGCGGATTGACTCCGTAGGCACGTGCTGCCCGGCCACGACCAACCGATTGCCCAGCAGGCTCATCCGGTCGCGCAACGCCCATTGCGCCGCGTGCTCGGCCAGCTCCGGCATGTTGTTGCTTTCCGAAAGGTGCGCCAGCACCACATACGCCGCCTGCCCGTCGTAGCGCTTCTCCAGGAACTCCGCCGCTGCCGCGTTCGACAGGTGGCCCACCCGCGACAAAACTCTCTGCTTCACCGACCACGGGTACGGCCCGTCGCGCAGCATGTCCAGGTCGTGGTTCGACTCGAGCATTACCACGTCACAGCGCCGCAGCTGTTCGCACACGTTTGCTGAAATGTAGCCGAGGTCGGTCGCCACGCCGATCCGCACCCCTTCGCACCCCAGCACGAACCCCACCGGGTCCGCCGCGTCATGCGGAATGGTGAACGCCGTGATCTCCAGGTCGCCGATCGCGAACGGCTTGCCTGCGCGAAAGTACTCCACCCCCGGCAGCGCGCACACGTCCGCCGCCGTGTCCCCGCTCTCGGCCTCCTGCCGCCGTTCCGCCTCGACCTCCGCGCAGGCAAACACCGGTCCGTCCGCCGTCGCAAACCGCTGCCCTTCCAGGGGCTTTTCCGTCCCCTTGCCCTCGACATCGGGCCCCTGCCCCGGCTGCCCCTGATGCCTTTGGTCCCTTGCCTCTCGCCCTGGTTCCTCCTCGACCTTCGGCCCTTCACCCTCCACCCTGCTCTTCTCCGCCTTGCGCGCCGCTAGCCATTCCCCGTAGCTCATTCTTTTTTGCGGGCGCATCGCGCGCATCCACGCCCGGTGCGTCGCCTCGGTGAAGTACACCGGGATGCCCAGCTTGCGGGCCAGCACCGGCAAGCCCTGCACGTGGTCCTGGTGCTCATGCGTGACGAGGATCGCGTCCAGCGCGCACGGGTCTTCCTCCGCCGCCTGCATCCGCCGCATCAGCTCCCGGCAGCTCAGCCCCGCATCCACCAGCACGCGCGTCCGGCCGCCCGTGATCACCGTCGCATTGCCCCGCGACCCGCTCGCGAGCACCGTCATCCGCACCATTCCCTTACTTTACTCCGCGTTTCCCGTTTTCTTCGTCCCCCGTTGGTGCGAGAACCGGGCCCGCGTTCCCGATTGGGAATAGGCCCGCCACCTTTCCCGAAACAGGCCGGCAAGCCGGCTCCGGCGACAAAATGGGAAAGTCCAGTACCTCCGTGATGGGTGCACACACGATTACCACTTGCTTCACCGCCGATCCTTGCTACCGCCTCCTCAACCGCTTCGGGAGGCCACCCCGCAAGCGCGTCCGGGAACCCTTTATGCCTCCATCGCGTTTCGCTGCCGCCGCCGCTGCCGTCCTGCTTTCGCTTTCGCTCGCCGCCTGCCACATGAGCCACTTGACCGGCCTCGTCATCACGCCTGGACCCGGTTCAGAAACGCTGGCCGCCGCCGGGCAGACTGCCCAGTACAAGGCTGTCGCCACCTACCAGACCGGCCATGCCCCCGCTGTTTTGACCGACGTCACAGACACCGTGACCTGGACCGCCGCCAACTCCTCCGTCGCTACTGTCAGCGCCACGGGTCTGGCCACCGCCGTTGCTTCCGGCAAAACCACCATCACCGCCGAGTCCGACGGCACCGTCGCCTCATCCGACATCACGGTCAGCCTGCCCGCTCCGGCTGTCGGCGTACCTCCAAGCATCTCCGTGATCCCGGCCGCAGTGAGCGCGTCCGGCAAAGGGGAAACCACCCAATTTCTCGCGCTCGGTAGCCTCGACCGTACCGGCGTCCTCGCCAACCTGACCAGTTCCGTTCCGTGGGTCTCCAGCAATCCCTCGGTTGCCACAGTCGATGCTCTCGGTCGTGCTGTAGCCCTGGCCAACGGGACTTCCACCATTACCGCGACCGCCAACGGCCTCGCCGCGTCCTCCGTCCTGACTGTGGCTTTGACTCCGCCGCCGCCCATTATTCCTTCAGCCCTCACCATCATCCCCGCCGCGGGCGGCGCCACAGCTACCGCGATCGGCGAAGCCACGCAATTTCTCGCCATAGGCAATCTCGGAACTACCGGCGTCGTGCAGGATGTCACAAATCAAGTCAAATGGTCGAGCAGCGACCCTTCCGTGGCCGTCATTGACCGGAACGGACTCGCGACTGCCGTCGCTGAAGGTGTCGGCCCGAATGTCACGACCATCACAGCGGAGGCGATAAGCACCGCAGGCACCTTGGTGACCGCAACCAGTACGCTTAGCGCGACCGTAGGCGCTGCTCCCGACCTCCCCTCCCTCAAGGTCTACTTCGTCGGGAAAGGTTCGGGTACAGTCACCAGCGCCCCGCCCGGGCTTACCGGCAGCGGCACGGGCCCTTGCACCACAGGCACGATCTGCACGGGCAGTTTTCCCTTGTGCAGCACAGTAATGCTGACCGCGCAGCCGTCCCCGGGCTTTTCGTTCGCGGGCTGGTCGGCCAATTGCACCGAAGTGCAAAGCTCGCCGACGATGGCAAGCGGCATCCACACGCAGTGCAGCGTGTCCATGGTGACAAACGGAAACGTCGGTGCCATCTTTAACCAACCCTGACCCGCGCTTGCCTAGCGCCTCTCCACCAGCACCGCCGTCGCGTTGTCCCGTCCGCCCGCGGCCAGCGCCCGCGCAATCAACCCCTCGGCCCGCTCGGCGAGCGACCCAGCTTGCCCCAGCGCCTCAGCAATTCTCTCCTCGGCGAGCTCTTTCGTCACCCCATCCGAACACAGCAGCAGTAAATCCCCCGGCTCCACCGCGACCTCCCCAACATCGGCTTCCACGGCTTCTCGCGTCCCCACCGCGCGGGTGATCATGTTGCGCATCGGCGAGCGCTCGGCCTCCTCCCACCGCATCAGCCCCATCCGGACCTGCTCCTGCACGAACGAGTGGTCCTCGGTCAGACGCTCGAGTTGCTCGCCCCGCCAGCGATAGGCCCGGCTGTCGCCCACGTGCGCTACCAGCATCGCCCGGGGGTCCCGCACGGCGAAGCCGACCAGCGTG
>CAXTTW010000138.1:0-6659 GCA_964247255.1 uncultured Acidobacteriaceae bacterium | reverse complement strand
GTCCGGAGCTCGGGGGCGCCGGTGGGCGGACTGCCTCTCGCGGGCTCGATGCCGCTGAACGTGGCTCCGGCGCCGCCGGCGCGCCGCCCAACTGCGAGAGCAGCTCCTCCACCGGCAGCAGCCTTTGCATCTGGACCAGCTTCAACACGCCCAGCTCCAGGTGGAAGCGCTGCTCCTGCCGGTAGCCCAGGTCGTCGAAGGTCCGCAGCATAATCTGCAGAAACCGCGTTAGCTCCTCCTCGCCGAACAAAAGAGCCGACGCGGCGGCTCGGGCGCGCTCGTCGGGTGAGATCTGCAGCAGCTCGGTCCCTTCGCCTCCTATCCGAGCCATCTGCACGTTGCGCAGGCAGCGCACACACTGCCGCGCGATCTGCGCCGGGCTGTTGCCCGCGCCCAGCAAACGGTCCAGCTCTACAAGCACCGCCCCGGAGTTGCCCTCGCTCACCGACTCCAGCAGCCGCGCGAACACCGCGTTCGGCATGGTGCCCATCAGCTCGCGGATCGGCGCGGCTTCGAGCCGGGCTTTGCCCTCTGCGAGCGGGGCCGACGCGATTGCCTGATCCATGATCGAAAGTGCGTCGCGCATGGACCCGTCGCCGGCTTCGGCGAGCAAGCCGAGCGCCTCGTCCTCCGCGAGCACACCCTCGTCGGCCGCGATCGTCCGCAGCTGCTGGAGGATCGCGTCGTACTTAACCGCGTGAAACGAGAAGTGCTGGCAGCGCGAGCGGATTGTTTGGAGAATGTCCTCGGGCTGCGTGGTCGCCATCATAAAAACGACGTGGTCGGGCGGCTCTTCCAGCGTCTTGAGCAGCGCGTTGAAGGCGGCATCGGTGATCTGGTGCGCCTCATCCAGGATGTAGATCTTGTAGCGGTCGCGCGCGGGCCGGTAGCGGGCCGCGTCGCGCAGTTCGCGTATTTCGTCGATGCCGCGGCTGGTGGCCGCGTCGATTTCGATCACGTCGACCGCGTTGCCGGCCCGCACTTCCGTGCAGCTCTCGCACGTTCCGCACGGCTCGTAGGTCGGCCGTTCCGTGCTGCCGATGGTCCGGCGGCAGTTCAATGCCATGGCGAGAATGCGCGCGATCGTGGTCTTCCCGATCCCCCGGTGGCCGGAAAAGATGTAGCCGTGCGCGATGCGGTCCTGCTCGAGCGAGTGGCCGAGCGTGCGGGTGACGTGGTCTTGGCCGACCACATCGGCGAAGCGCTGCGGGCGGTATTTGCGGGCTAGGACTTGGTAGGGCATGTAGAACAAGGGTAGAGGGTCGAGGGTGGAGGGTAAAGAGGGAGCCCTGTCGAGGGCGAACTCCTTCCCGTAGAAGTGAGTCAGCATTTCGTAAGAGAAAGTGCTTCGTGCCGCATGGGTCGGAGGGTAGAATTTCGAGTGAGGATGGTCATGACGCATACAGAATCACCGCAGGCTGTGCGCGCGGTTCTTGAAGCTCTTGAGGATAGCCGTTATCAATGGCGCACGGTAGACGGCTTGGCGAAATCGACGGGATTGTCCCACGATGAAATCGAAAAAGCCCTTTATGGCGGCGCCTTGGACGATCTTGTTGTGCAATCCGCTTCGCTGGACCCTCGCGGAAGAGCGCTTTATACGACTCGGGAGCGCTACCAGGCAAGGAGCACGGTGTGGTCACGCATGCGCGATGCGCTTTCCGGCCGCATTGCCTCTTGATCGATAGACCGATTCTGATCGCGTTTGTCTGGGGCTGCATCGGCGGTTTCGCCCCGGTATACATCATGTGGAAGGACCGGGTGGAGCTACCGCCCCTGGCCAGACCCGCTCGTGACGCGGCATATTGGCTGACCGCATTGCTGATTTCGCCATGTGTAAGCGGCCTCGTCTCGGCCGGCCTGAGCTTCAAGCAGCCGCTTCTTTGGTATCAGGCACTTCTGACAGGTGTCGGTGCGGACGCAATCATTCGCAGACTGGTGCAACCTCCTCGCTCAAGGGAGAACGAAGCACAGAGCTGATCAGCTCGCCCCGGCGAACATGCTCCCCCGGCATCCTTGCGCCCCGCAGCGGCAGGGTGCTTCCGCCGGGTCTCCGTCGTACAGGTGGTAGTCGTAGGTCAGCTCCTCGCCGGCCGCGATAGGCCGGATCGCCTTGATCCATACCCGCCCGCGCTCTTCCTCGGTTTCGCAGTTGGGCTCGCAAGAGTGGTTGAGGAACATGGCCGTGCCGTGACCATCAATCACCGTCGCGCCGTCGCCCACGCCGAACAGGTAGGTCATCGGCAGGTTCTCGTAGCGCAGGTCGGCGTCCTCCTTGCGCAGGCGCGGCCCGGTGTACTCGACCACGTACGCTCCCTCGCGAAGAGGCGCGGTGGTGTAGCAGCCTGCGGCGTGGATGGCTGAGGAGCGAATGACGAGGGCCATGGGCAAGGCCAGTTTAGCAGGCGAAAAGGTAGCCAAAAGTGGCTTTTCGGCGTCAAATTAAGGCATGCGTGGCGCCTGCGAACTCGTCCTTTTGGTGGCCGCGGCGCTCCCGGTCGCGTCCTTGGTCCGCGCCCAGAGCGCGCCGCCGCAGCAGCAGACTAAGCCGGACTCTCCCCAGCGGGCCAAGCCCGCCCCCGACGACAATGCGTTCCCCGAGGAGCAGTCGCGGGCGGCGGAGAAGGCCGCGAACGGCGCGGATTCGGCGGCGGATGCCGGCCCGGCCGACGACGGCGCGGACAGGACAGCCCCGGCGAGCTCGTCGCGATCCAGGGTCAAGGGCGTGGACGTGCTGGGCGACCGGGACGATCGCACGGCGGACGGTGCGGGCGGCACGATCGAGAACCCGGAGCTCGCCAAGCAGGATGTCCGGGTAGGACAGCTGTACATGGCTGACGCGAACTACCAGGGTGCCTACCAGCGCTTCAAGGAGGCCACCATCGTGGGTCCCGGCAACCCGGACGCGGTGTTCTTCCTGGCCGAAGCCGCGCGCAAAACGGCGCACCTGGACGAGGCCGCGACTAACTACAAGCTGTACCTCGACGCCGACCCCAAGGGTAAGCACAGCAAGGACGCGAAAAGGGCGCTCATTGAGCTTGCGGGTAAGTAGATGGAAGGTTGGGCTAGCGCCAAAACTGGAAGTACCACGTGAGGAGTTCACGCCCCCGAAACAGGACGAGAAGACCGCCGGCGCACAAAAACGTCCCGAACGGGAGTTGCACCATGCCTGCTCCACGCCGCCCTCGCAGGAGCGCTCCAGCCCCGGCGATCGCTCCGAGCCCCACCCCAAGCGCCAGTGTCAGCAGTACCCCAGACACCCCCATCCAGGTCCCGAGCAGGGCGGCCAGCTTTACGTCCCCCAGGCCCATGCCTTCCCGCTTGCGGGCGAGCCGGTACGCGACCCGTACCGCCAGCAGCAACCCTGCCCCCAGCGCCGCCCCCGCTCCAGCCCCGACCGGGGCTGGCCAGTGGGGTACGGCGAACGGTGCTGAGGACCCGAGCCGCAGCGCGCCCGCCAGCCCCCCCCCCGGCACGAAAGCTTGCGCGAAGCCCAGGCCCGCTCCCGCAAGGGTGAGGCTGTCCGGCAGCAAAAGCGTTTCCCAATCCGCTACCAGCAACCCAAGCAGCAGAAAGCACAGTGCGCCGGCTTCCACGAAGGCCCACGGCGTTGCGAAGTGGAAAGAGCACCCCGCGTACAGGGCAGCCAAACCCACTTCGACCAGTGGGTATCGTAAGGAAATACGCCTTCGGCAGGCTCGGCACCGGCCCCGCAGCAGCACGAAACTAAGAACCGGGATGTTGTCGAGCGGCCGGATCGACGCGCCGCACCGGGGGCAGTGCGAGCCCGGCCAAACGATGGAAAGGTGCCGCGGCAAGCGGCTGATACACACGTTGAGGAAGCTGCCGAGCAGCAGTCCGGCGAGGATGGCGGCGAGCAGGAGCACGTCTGTTCGAGTCTACCGTCCCCCTCCGCTAGAGTGGGGGCATGGCTGAAACCACCAAGACCTGGGATGCGGGCGAGCTTTTTGCGGAGGCGGCAAGAATCATGGCGCGTTTGCGCGGGCCGGACGGGTGCCCCTGGGACCGCGAGCAGACGCCTGCGTCGATCCGGCCCTACACACTCGAGGAGACCTACGAGGTGCTGGACGCGATCGAGCGGCGCGACCCGGCCGACCTATGCGAGGAACTCGGCGACCTGCTGCTGCAGGTCTTGTTTTACGCGCAGATGGCCGAGGAGGCGGGTGAGTTCAGGATCGCCGACGTGGTGGCCGGGCTCAACCGCAAGCTCGTCCGGCGTCACCCGCACGTTTTCGGGGCGGAGGCTGCCGCGGCTGCCGGCAACCGGGCCGCGCTGCCCGACGCGGAAGCGGGGATCGGCGCTGGACAGCTCCTCCGGAATTGGCAGGCGATCAAGCGCATGGAGAAGCCGGTAAAAGCCAAGGGAGCGAGTCGCCTCGATGGCGTCCTGCGCGCGCAGCCTGCTCTGCTGGAGGCGCAAAAGCTCGGTTCGGCGGCGGCCAAGTGCGGCTTTGACTGGCCGGACGCGACCGGGATCCTGGCCAAAATTCGCGAGGAGGCCGACGAGGTCGAGGCAGAGCGGGCTGCCGGAGTGCCCACGGACGCGCTGAAGCTGGAGGTCGGCGATCTGTTGTTCGTGACCGTGAACCTGGCCCGGCATCTCGGGGTGGACGCCGAAACCGCTCTGCGCGACGCGAACGCGAAGTTCCGCTCGCGGTTCGGCTTTATGGAGGCGGCGGGCGACCTGCCGCTCGAGAAGCGTTCGCTGGATGAATTAGAGCTGCTTTGGGCCGCCGCGAAACGGGCCGAGCCGCCGTCTGAAGGCAAAGACCCGTCGATCAGAGATAGAGGTCAGGGTCCTCCTGAGGAGGTTGCGTGAGAAGTCAACGGCAGCGGCCTCGTGCTTGGCGCGGATTTCAGAAGGCGATACTTCTCACACCTCTTCGTGAGGAGGAATCGAGGAAGCAGCTACATTTCCAAGGCGGCAGGCAAGAACCGGGTCCCTGGCTGCGCTGACGACGACCATCACCTAGCGTCTTCTCAGAGGCAGGTGCTGCCAGCTCGTGACGACGCGCGACAGCGAATGGGCCGCCCGCAGGCGAATCCATTCTGTGGAAATCGGCCTTCGCCATTACCATCAGAGGCGCACCGCCCGGGAGACCCTGATGAAGATCGACGCCATCGTCCTTCGCGAAATCGAGATGCAGCTTCGCACTCCGTTTGAAACCAGTTTCGGCACGCTGACCCGAAGGCGCGTTCTTCTGGTCGAGTTGCTCGCCGAGGGGCTGCGCGGGTGGGGGGAGTGTGTCGCGGGCGAGCACCCCTGGTACAGCGAGGAAACGGTCGAAACGGCTTGGAGTGTGCTGAGCCGCGACCTGGCCCCAATACTGCTGGCAGCCGATCCGGAGCACGGCGGCCACTGCCACGCGGCCCTGCGGACGCTGCGCGGCAACCGCATGGCCAAGGCCGCGCTCGAGATGGCTTTCTGGGACTGGCAGGCGCAAGCTGAGGGCATCAGCCTGGCCGCGCTGCTGGGCGGCACCCGCAGCAAGGTCGCCTGCGGCCTGACGGTCGGCATCCAGCCCTCGGTCGCGAAGACCCTGGAACAGGTAGCGGCCGCGGTCGAGGCCGGCTACCAAGGGGTGAAGCTGCTGGTGAGGCCCGGCTGGGACCTCGCGATCGTGGAGCCCGCACGCGCCCGGTGGCCGCGCTTGCGGCTCGCCGTGGACGCGAATGGAGCTTACCGGCTCAAGGACATGGGTCATCTGGCGGAGTTCGACCGGTTCGACCTGATGATGCTGGAGCAGCCGCTGTGGAGCGACGATTTTTACCATCACTCCATGCTCCAAAAACAGATCGAAACCCCCGTGTGCCTGGATGAGTCGATCCGGAACCGGCGCGATGCGCTGGCGGCCATCGCCATGGACTCCTGCCGGATCGTCAACGTGAAGCCGGGGCGCGTGGGCGGCTTCACCGAGGCGATCGGCATCCACAACGCGGCCATGGAGCGCGGGGTGCCGGTATGGTGCGGCGGCATGCTCGAAACCGGGATCGGCCGGGCGCACAACCTCGCCCTGGCGTCGCTTCCGAACTTCACTCTGCCGGGCGATCTCGCGCCTTCGAGCCGGTTCTGGGTCGAGGACATTGTCGAGCCGGCCGCCACGGTCTCCCGCGAGGGCGAGATCGCGGTGCCGGACGAGCCGGGCCGGGGCTGCGCGGTGCGCGAGGACCTCCTGGAACGCATGACGGTGCGCCGGGAGGAGGTCCGGGCCTACGCCGTGGCGTGAGGCGTGAATCGGGCGCGTGCGCGCCAACTCCCAGCGGCGGCTTGCGTCTAACGGAGTGGAAAGCGCCGCGGATAAGCGGCGAAGGAGAGACAGATGACGCCGCAAGAGCAAGACATGCTGAACGACCTGGTGCGCAAAGTCAACGGCGCGGCCGTGCAGGACAAGGACAGCGACGCCGAGCGCCTGCTGCGCGACGGGCTGGGCCGCAACCCGGACGCGATTTATATTCTGGCCCAAACGGTGCTTGTGCAGAACATCGCGCTCGAGCAAGCCAAGCGGCAGATGAACTCCCTCCAGCAGCAGGCGCCGTCGAAGCCGACGAGCTTCCTGGGCAGCCTGTTCGGGCATAGCGACCCGCCCCCGCAAGCCGCGCCGCCCCAGCAGCAGGGGGGCTACCAGACAGTGCAGTACAAC
>CAXTTW010000137.1:0-6661 GCA_964247255.1 uncultured Acidobacteriaceae bacterium | reverse complement strand
GGCAAATCGCCCACGGCGCGTGGCGCCGCTACGTCCGCAAGGGGCCCCTGCCGCGCCGGGTTACCGGGCTCGACCTCGACGTGCTGCTCGAACAAACCCCCGACCGCGACAGCCGCATCACCCTGTCCGACCGGAAAGACCCGCTCGGCATGCTCCTCGCGCGTATCGATTCGCGCATCGGCGAATCGGAGCGCCGCACCGCCATACGGCTCGGCTCCGCCATCCACGCTGCTTTTGGGCAGGCGGGCCTGCCCCAGCCGCGGCTCGCCGACTGGGTTCGCGACAACCGCCCCGAGGACGCCCGCTTCCGCGACGTCGCCCACCCCACAGGCACCACCCGCATGGCCGCCGAACCCGAGCACGGCGTCGCCGACCCCGACGGCAAAGTCTGGGGCGTCGACAACCTGTACATCGCCGGCAGCTCCGTCTTCCCCACCGCCGGCCACGCCAACCCCACGATGATGATCGTGGCGCTCACGCTCCGTCTGGCGGACACGCTGCGGGAAAGCCTTGTTTGACTTAGATAGCGGCAGAGCGGAGGGTGAGCATGTCCCGCCGAGGCGGCATCCCGAACATCCGCGAATACTCCCGGCTGAACTGCGTCGAACTCTCGTATCCTACCCGCGTGGCAGCAGCTTCCACATTCGCCTCATTGGCCGCCAAGACCCGTCGTGCTTCGAGGAGTCGAAGCTGCTTCTGGTACTGAAGCGGTGTCATGGAGGTGACACTTTTGAACTGCCTATGGAAGGCAGACGGGCTCATCCGTGCCATCGCGGCGAGCTCCCGAATGCTGACCGACTCCGCGAAACGGTCGCGAAGAAAGTCGATTGCGCTCAGGACACTTCTTATGTGGGGCTTCCCCACTGTCAAATTGGCGATCTCGGCACCGTGTGGGCCGGATAGGAGCCAGTAGCAAATCTCGCGCATGACGGACTGGGACAGAACCGGTATCGCCCTGGGCGTGTCCAACAGACGCATCAGGCGCAGTGCGCACTCGGCGAGCGGACCTTCGAAATCGGTGACGAAAACACTTCGGTTCACGTCACCGCCCGGCTGCAACGGCAGATCGAGGCCTTCCATCACTTCACGCATGAGGGCGAGATCGAGCTCGATGATCACGCCGAGATAGGGTTCATTCGGGCTCGCTTCGACGATCGTGCTGAATGCCGGCATCTCGACACTGACCACCATGGCTTGGCCCGCGCGGTAATCGACCCGTGTCTCGCCGAACATCGTCCATTTCGCACCCTGTAAAACAATGCAGAGGGCCGGCTTGCAGATGTGGTGATTCGCCCGATCCCGGTGCTCGGAACGGAGCAGAGTGAGTCCAGGGATCGCTGTAGCGAACGGTCCCGCGCCGGCCTGCGACTCGGTGTAGTTGGAGGCTGCTTCGCATAACGACTTCAACACGCTCATTTATCGGTCCTTTTATCTAACTTACGCCTCCCAGCCCCGCCGGGTCCGGGCAGGATTGGGCAGAAAGTAGGCGAGTTTGGGCAGGTGCGCCCAGGCCGGAAGGTGTATCCAATCCCCTGTAACGCACCGGGGAGAGAAACAATGGCAATCGAACAAGGCTCATCTCTAGAAGGTAAAATCGCGATCGTAACCGGAGGCAGCCGTGGACTCGGTCAAAATACCGTGCTCCATCTCGCCAGACGGGGAGTTCACTCAATTTTTACTTACAACTCCAATAAGGCAGAAGCCGACAAGGCCGTGGAGGAAGTAAACAAAGCGGGCGCAAGGGCTGTCGCCTTGAAGCTGGATGTCGGAAATACAGCTTCTTTCGATTCATTCGTCAAGGATGTGACCGAGGCGCTGGCTGAGTTCGGCGCGAAGCGGTTCGACTTTCTCGTGAACAACGCGGGAATCTCCCACCATGCCTCGATCGAAAAGACGACCGAAGCCGAGTTGGACCAGCTTTATAACGTCAACTTCAAGGGTGTCTTCTTCTTGACCCAGAAGCTGCTTCCTTTGATCAACGACGGCGGGCGCATCGTGATGATCTCGACCGGCCTCACGCGCATCATCATCCCGGAGAGCGCTCCTTACGGCTCCCTCAAGGGTGCGATCGAGGTCCTGACGAAATACTTGGCAAAAGAGCTCGGCCCGCGCCGGATTACCGTCAACGCCGTTGCCCCGGGTGCCATTCAGACGGATTTCAGCGGGGGAATCGTTCGCGACAATCCGGCGGTCAACAAGATGGTGTCGGATGCGACCGCGCTCGGCCGTCCGGGGCTGCCGGACGATATCGGCCCAATGATCGCGTCGCTGCTCACCGAAGACAATCGGTGGGTCAACGCACAGCGCATTGAAGTCTCCGGCGGCCAATCCATTTAGCTCAACAAAGGGGAGGGGGCGTCGAGGGACAAGTCTCCTCCTGCCCATTTCTCCGGCAGACCGAGAAGGAGTCAGGCATGCCCGATTTCAAAAACAAGGTCGCTCTCATCACCGGCGGCGGACGCGGCATCGGCAAAGCGATCGCCGAGCGCTACGGCGCGTTGGGTGCAAGCGTCGTCGTCAACTACTCCGCTTCCGCGGATGCCGCTCAGCAGACCGTGAACACGATCGAGCGTTCCGGGGGAAAGGCGATCGCGGTTCAGGCGGACGTGTCCAAGGTGGCTGAACTCGAGCGTCTTTTTCAGACCTCCCTTGAGCGCTTCGGCCGCCTGGATATCGTGGTTGTGAATGCCGGTCTGGAAATGTCGGGTCAACCCGTCCTCGACTTCACCGAGGAAGAGTATGACCGGCTCTTCAACACCAATACGAAAGGCGCGTTCTTCACCATTCAGAAAGCCGCGAAGTATGTAGCTGATTATGGACGCATCATCTTTGTCGGCTCGAGCACCACGGCCTTCCCCATGCCGGGCCACGGCTTGTACGGCGGCAGCAAGATGGCCCCGCGCTTCCTTGTGGAAGTCTTGGCCAAGGAGATCGGTCACCGGGGAGTCACCGTCAACTCCATTCTGCCCACGGCAACGGAGGGCGCGGGCCGGCACGCCGAACCGAAGCCCGAGATCGCGCACTTTATTAAGAATTTCATGCCGATGAACCGCATCGCCACCGTTGAAGATACAGCGAACGCGGCGGAGTACCTCGCGAGCGACTTAGCCGGATTTGTGAGCGGCCAGCACTTGCTCCTCAGTGGCGGCGGCCCAGCCTGACGAGATCAATCCCATTTACGAGCGAGACAGCCTTTGTCCGGCGATACCTGGAACGCTGCTCGACATCGACCCGAGGGAACTCATGCCTTATCGGCCGTCTTGTCGCTGTCTCGCCTGATATCTGAATGGCAAGGGTTATCTGATTGGAGATGGACGGCCGAAAGCCTCGGCACACTAGAAGTGGTCTCATTAACCCGCAACGTCGGTGACGCCCCGCATGAGACCCGCCGCAAAGCGGGGCTCACGAGGAGTGCCGAGGCCGCGAAACCATTTATGAGACCGCTTCTAGTATCAGGACGAAGCGACCTGGCTCTCTGATTCCTAGGCGACTGGATCCCGAAGCGGAGCGAGAACGATAGAAAGGCTTTCCGGCGCGGGCCTTCGCGCGTTTCAGAGTTCTCGGCCGTCTACGTTGACGAGCCCTTCAAACGCCCCGCGCGCTGCCTCCACCGTCGCCGCGACATCCTCGTCCGTATGCGCCGTCCCCAGAAACGCAGCCTCGTACTGCGAAGGCGGCAGCCACACCCCCGCGTCCAGCATCGCGCGGTGGAACAGCCCGAACCGCGCCGTGTCGCTGGTCGAGGCGGTCTCGAAGTCCACCACCGGCGTGGACGTGAAGAACCCGGTCCACATCGCGCCGACCCGATTTGTAACCAGCGGAACGCCCGCGCGTGAAGCCTCCCAAGCGATCCCGTCCGCCACGGCCGCGCTCAACGCTTCGAGCCGCGCGTACACCTCCTTTTGACAAGAAAGCAGGTGCCCCACTGTCGCGACCCCCGCCGCCATCGCCAGCGGGTTCCCGCTCAGGGTCCCGGCCTGGTACACCGGCCCCAGCGGCGCGAGCATCCGCATCACCTCCGCGCGCCCGCCGAACACCCCGCACGGCAGCCCACCGCCCACGATTTTGCCCAGCGTCGTCAGATCGGGGCGGATGCCGTACAGCTCCTGCGCTCCTCCGAGCGCCAGACGGAACCCCGTCATCACCTCGTCGAAGATCAGCAGAGCCCCTTCACGCGCGGTGATTGCCCGCAAACCCTGCAGATACCCTGGCAGGGGCGGCACACACCCCATGTTGCCTACCACCGGCTCCACGATCACCGCCGCGATTTCCCCCCGTCGCGCCGCGAACGCCTCCTCCACCGCCTGTAGATCGTTGTACGGCAGCGCCAAGGTATACCGCGCCACCCCGTCCGGCACCCCCGCCGAGCCCGGAATCCCGAACGTCGCCACCCCTGACCCGGCCTTGACCAGCAGCCCGTCGGAGTGCCCGTGGTAGCAGCCCTCGAACTTGATCACGAAATCCCGGCCCGTGAACGCCCGCGCCACCCGGATCGCCGACATGGTCGCCTCGGTACCCGAGGAGACGAAGCGCAGCATCTCGATCGACGGCACGCACTCCGTCACAAGCGAAGCCAGCTCCGCCTCCGCCGCATGGGAGGCTCCAAAACTGGAGCTCTTTTCCGCAGCCCGCCGCACCGCCTCGACCGCGGGCGGAAACGCGTGCCCCAAGATCATCGGTCCCCACGAGCCGAAGTAGTCGATGTAGCGGTTGCCGTCCACGTCCCACAGGTACGCGCCCTCGCCCCGCTCTACAAAGGGCGGCGCGCCCCCGACTGCGAGAAACGCCCGCACCGGCGAGTCGACCCCTCCGGGAAAAAACCTTTCGGCGCGCGCCTGGAGCCGTGCCGACTCTTGTGTGTTACGCATTGCTGGGCTCCGTCTATCTTGGCGGGGGCGAGGAAGCGGCTGGCGCGCCGGGGTTGACCACGGGCAGATTCTTCGACGCGCTCACCGCGCCGTCGTCCGATGCCGCCGAGCCCTTGCGGTCGGTCGTGTCCGCGTCCAGCTGCGGGGTCTGCTGCGCGGCGGAGCCGCCCTTCTTGCTCGATGTAAATACCTTGCCGCTGTTCTTGCCGGAGGTCCCGCCCTCGCCCGAGGAGGCCGACGAACCCGATCCGCTTTTCCCGCAGCCGGCGAGCAGCGCGCAGAGCAACAAAACCGACACACGCATGGGTTACCGCCCTTCGGCTGCCCGGTCGCTCAGCACCCCGGCGGGCTTGCGTACGCCCCACTCCGGGTGGAACTTCTGCTCGCCCAGCAGTCCAAGGGCCCGCGCCAGGTTCAGCTTCGCCTGATTGTACTCAAACGCCGCGTTGACGAGCTGCCCTTGCGCCTGTGCCAGCGTCGATGCCGCTTCAATCGACGGCAGGTTGTCCTCGACCCCGGCGCGAAACCGCTCCACCGACTGGTCGAGCGCCACCCTGCCCAGCTCCGCATTGCTGCGCGCGACCCCGAGGCTGTCGGTCGCGGTGCGCAGGTCGATCAGCGCATCGCGCACCTGCTGGCGGATCTGATCGTGGATGTTGGCGACCTGCGCGCGCGCATTACCCAGCTGGAACTCCGCCGTGGCCCGGTCCGCGCGGATTCGCGGCTCCTGAAAGATGGGGATTTCGAGCGTCCCGATCGCGTCGAAGATGCCGTGGTAAATCCCCCCGCTGATGCCCTGCACCCCGTAGTCGGCGTTGAAGACCAGCGTCGGGTAGCGCTCGCGCTTCACCGCCGTGCGCTCGAACTCCGCGGCCGTCACCTGCTCAATGGCGCTCTGGTAGTCCTGCCGGTTGCCGAGCGCTTCTTTCTCCCCGTCCTCGGGCGGCATCAGCTCAAGCTCGGCGAACGGAGCCGCGTCTGAGACCAGAATCTCCTGCTCCGGCGCCAGTCCGATCGCCCGGTTCAGCGCGATCTTCGCCTTGGCCAGCGAGCCCTCGTCCGCGGTCAGCGCCTGCTGCTGCACCCCTACCTGCACGCGCGCGCGCAGCTCGTCCAGGTTGGCCACCGTGCCGGCCAGGTGCTCCTGCGCGGTCTGGTACAGCACACTCTCGTCCGTCGCGAGCAGACTCCGGTCGTAGGCGACTTGCGACTGCGCGGCGACTACCGTCAGGTAGGCGATGCCTACGTTCTGCACCACCTGCCCCCGCGCGGAGTTTGCGCCGTAACCTGCAGATTTGACCAGGTGCCCCACCGCATGGATCAGGCTCAGACCCGACAGGTCGAACAAATATTGCGAGTAAGTCGCGGTGCCCTGCGTCACGTCGACCTTGACCACCGTGGGAATCGTAATGTTGGCCGCGCCTGGGCCCAGCGCCGCGGCGAATTGCGGAAACACACTCGGCCGGAAGCCTTCCGCCGCCAAGTTGTACTGGTGGAACGCCGTTCCCCCGCGCACGTCGATGTTGGGCAGCAGCACATTGATCGCCGTCAGCCGCTGCGACCGGTTCTGGTCCACCACCTCCTGCGCGTACACCAGCCCCAGGTTGTTCTCGATGCCCAGGTGCAGCGCGTCGTCGAACGAGAGCGGCAGCACCTCCGGCGTCGCCGGGCGCGCCTGCAGGCTGCCGAGATAGGGGTTCACAAGCGAGCTTTGCGTGTTCACCTGGATCGGGAAACCACCGCCGGTGCCGCCCCCCAGCGTGCCGCTCCCGCTCACCGCGACCGTGTTCGGC
>CAXTTW010000136.1:0-6675 GCA_964247255.1 uncultured Acidobacteriaceae bacterium | reverse complement strand
TGGTCGGGCGTTGCGATCAGCACCGCGTCCACGTCCTTGCGGGCGAGGATCTCGCGGTAGTCGCGCGTGGTGAAAACGTCCTGGCCGTAGAGCTCCTTAATGTGGGTCAGGCGGCCGTCGTAGCAGTCGGCCGCGGCTACCAGCTTGACGCCCGGCACCTGCACGGCAAAGGAGGTGTCGTGCTGGCCCTGGATGCCCGCGCCGATCAGCGCGAGCTGGATAGTGTCGTTTTTGGAGCGCTTCTGCGCAAAAACCGGATCAAACGGAAGCGCTGCCGCGGCGAGGGCGGCTGCTTGTAGAAAAACTCTGCGGTCAGGCATCGTATCGAAAATTCTCCCCGCCCATTCAACCACGGGGGACGGACAGAGCGCCATAGATTGTCAGGATTTGGCTCCGCAGGTAGGACTCGAACCTACAACATTTCGGTTAACAGCCGAATGCTCTGCCATTGAGCTACTGCGGAACACGGGGGGAACCGGCGGGGTTAAGCAAAACACGCGCGGCAAGCATAGTTTTACCAAACCTACTCCCGCGCGTCAAAAGCCTCAGTTCAGCCGGCCGCGCTGGGCCAGGATCGCCTCCGCCGCGCGCCGGCCCGAAACGAGCGCGCCCTGGAGCGAGGGCTGCTCCTGCGCGTCCGAGCACACGTACACATTGTCGGTAATCCGGGTCGAGCTGCTTTCCCACTGAGTTGTCCGCGTCAGGGGCAGCGCGAACTCGAGCGGGTACGCCCCTACTGGCCGCCAGGTCTTTACGTGGTCGGCCCCGAACCAGCGCTCCGCGTGCTCGCGCACCGCGCGGTCCAGCGACTCCATGCCGGAGTCGGTCCCCGGCGCCACCCCGACCACGGCGGCGGCGATCAGCTCCTGCCCTTGCGGGGCGTAACGGCGCGACACCTGGCTCATGACGGCCAGGTTGTTGATGGGACCGCCATCGGGGCCTTCGCCGTTCAGCGCCAGGATGGGCCCTTCGATCGGCGGACGGGGCGCGGCGTAGTACAGAGTGGTCGTCTTGTTCCAGGCCCGCTCGGTGCGGACACGGCTGTTCGGTACCAGCTCGGCCAGGAGCGGGCGCAGGGCGTGCTCGGCGACGGCGAAGACCAGCTGCTTTGCCTCGATCCGGCCGCCGGCAGCGGTCCTGACCAGGAAGCGCTGCTGCTTGCGCTCGACCGCGGCCACGCGCGTGTCGAGCACGAGCGTGCCCGGCGCGAGCTTGGCCGCCATCTGCTGCGGGATGCGCTCGATGCCCTCGGCCGGCACCACGGCCAGCCCTTCGGCAAACATCCGGAACAGGAACTCGAAGTAGTGGGCGGAGGTTTGCAGCTCGTTCTCGAGAAAGACCCCACCAAAAAACGAGGCGAAAAACCGGTCGATCATTTTGGCGGAAAAGCCAAACTGGCGGAGAAAAGCGCGGGTCGAGATATCCGGCCCGGCGAACAACGCCTCCGGCTCGCCCCGCGCCACCTTGGCTCGCAGCCTCAGCACGCGCAGCTTGTCGCCGAAGGTCACCACGTCATCGAAGGTGAACTTGGCCGCATTAACCGGCTCCGAGCGCGGATCGATAAAGCGGTGGAACTTGCCCCCGAACCACACGAGAGCCCCCGGCTTGAACCGCCGCAGCTTGAGCGCCCGATAGTTGAGCACCGCCTTGGTTTCGGGGTAGGCGGGCAGCAGAATTTGGAAGCCCCGGTCGAGCCGGAAGCCGTCGACCAGGTCCGTGCGTACACGGCCGCCCGGCGCGTCGCTCGCCTCCAGCAGCAGTGTCTCGAACCCCGCCTTTTGCAGCAGCTCCGCGCAGCGCAGCCCGGCCAGGCCCGCGCCCACGATGACGATATCCTTCTCCACGCAGTCCCCTTGCCTTTAGAATGCCACGCATTACCCGGCTGACGAGCCGTTATGTGCAAGGCCAAGGTGTGTAGGATGGAGTCCTCATGGCAGACACACAGACAGTGATCGCTCAGGCTTACTCTGCTTTCAACCTGCGAGACGTCGACGGCGCGCTGGCGCTCATGAGTGAAAACGTAAGCTGGCCTAAAGCGTCGGAAGGCGGTCGTGTGGTTGGAAAGGAAGAGATTCGCTCCTACTGGACGCGTCAGTGGAAGCAGTTTGATCCTCATGTGGAGCCGCTTGAAGTAGTCGAACGCGAAGGTGGCAAGGTGGAGGTCAGGGTTCATCAGCTCGTGAAGAGCCTCGGTGGCGACGTTCTTTCGGACAGTGAGGTTTGGCACGTCCACACCCTCGCGAATGGTCTGATCGAACGCATGGATGTGAAGCAAAGCGGTGCAGACTCGGAGCTCGTTCCATCTGCTGCGTTCGCCACAAGCCACTAGTACCGGGCCTCGCCCAGCTCCCGCACGCACTGCTCGGCCCGCTCGCGCAGGGCGAGCCGCTCGCTCGCCGGCTTGCGATGGAGGGTGGTGTACTGCATCCGCATCCGCGTATTGCGCCCCAGCAGCTCCTCGTGCTTCTCCAGGAACGTCCAGTACAGCGCCGTGAACGGGCAGGAGTCGGGTCCGGTCGCCAGCTTGGGGTTGTACCGGCAAGCGCCGCAGTAGTCGCTCATTTTGTTGATGTACGCCGCCCCGCTCACGTAGGGCTTGGTCGCCGTCAGCCCGCCGTCGCCGAAGGTCGCCATGCCGAGCACGTTCGGCTCCACCACCCAGTCATATGCGTCGATGTAGCCGATCCAGAACCAGTCCGTCAGCTCGCGCGGGGAATATCCGGCAAGTACCGCGAAGTTCGACAGAACCATGAGCCGCGTAATGTGGTGCGACCACCCTTCGTCGACCACCTGTCTCACGACCGTGTCGAGGCAGTTGAGCCCCGAGGGCACGCCCCAGTAGGCGGCGGGCAGGGGCAGGTTCGCGCCCAGGGCCGAGGGCCGCGCGCCCTCCTCCTTCTCCGGGGCAGCGACCGGCGGCCCCATCTTCTCTTCCTCGCGGCGCTTCTTCGCGGACCGCCTCTGGGGTTCCGTCGGCGCGGCAATGTTTCGGTACCCGTCCGTGACCCGGTGCATGTGCCGCATGAACTCGCGCCAGCCGATCATCTGCCGCACGAACCCCTCGGCGCTCGCGAGCGGGATCAGACCCTTCCCCGCCGCCTCCACCACGTCCTCCACCACGCGCCGCGGCAGCAGCCGGCTGATGTTGATGAACGCCGACATCTTCGAGTGGAACAGGTCCGGCTCCACTGAGTGCATCGCGTCCTCGTACGGCCCGAACAGCGGCAGAAGGTTTTCAAGGCTCCATGCCCAAGCCTCGTTCACCTCCGCGAGGCTCATCGGCATGTCCCAGGCGGCATCGCGCCCGAAGTTCGCGGAGAACTCGCGCTCCACATCCTCGATCGCCTCCCGGGTGATCGCGTCCGGCGTGTACCTGTGCCGCTTCGGTACGCCGGGTTTGCCCCGGTAGCTCTGCCGGTTCTGCTCGTCAAACGAGAACTGCCCGCCTTCCGGCTTGCCCCCGCGCATCAGGTAGCCGGTCTTTTCGCGCATCTTACGGTAGAAACGGTCCATTACGTGGTGCTTGCTCACCGGCTCGCCCGTCAGCTTGCCGTAGACCCGATCGAAGTCCTCCGGGGTCGAGAGCCAGGTTGCGTCCTCGACCTGCTCCAGATCCACCCCGCGCCGCACGGCCTCCGCCATGTCCATGCGCATTTCGCGCTCGGCCGGCTCCATCATCCGCAACGTGCCGAGCCCATACTTTTGCTTGGCAGCGACCAATCCGTCCGCGAAGATGCCCGGCGTAAAGGTATAGATCACCTTGACGCCGCGCGCGGCCTGCTCCAGCGCGAAGTGCCGCTGGCTGGCCAGGATGAGCGTGAGCTTCTTTTTGTGGTACGGCCGGCGGCGCGCCTTGGCGAGCGCTTCCAGCATCACGATGCCCGAACCTTCCGGCGGTGCCTCGCTGAGCGGGCCCACGGCGTCGGTCAGACGGTCATACTGCACGTAGGTCCAGCGCCGTTCGCGCACGTCGGACGCGCTCGGCTCGGCCGCCGCGATCTGCTCCTCGAACAATCCCATGGACCAAGCCTAACGGGTGCGTGTACTCGACCGCGGCCTACAGCTCGACTCACTTTCCGTTTACACAAACAGGTTCGATTGCGATACTTGGAGCATGCACGACAACCTGCAGTTCGCGGCAACACTGACCGCCATTCTGGGCGGCATTTTGTTCTCGCGCCAGGATACCCGGCGAATGGACGCCAAGATCGACGCCAAGATCGACGCCATGAGAGCCGAGATTCACAGAGACATCTCCGACCTTCGCAACGAGTTCACGCGCAAGACCGATTCGATCGTGGCCATGCTCTTCGATCACAGCGAACGCATCACGAAGGTGAAAGTCGGTAAACAGGACAAGCCGTAACGCCCAGGTCCCTAGCGCCCTGCGGCCTTCGGTTCCTCCATGGTGTAGATCACCTCACCCGTCCGCGTGTAGTGCAGCCTTTGCCGCGCCGCGACCTCGATCGCGTCCGGGTCCGCCCGCAGGTGCTCCACATGGCTTTGCAGCCGGGCGTTCTCCTCGCTCAGCTTCGCGATGCGCTCCCCGAGCGACTTGTCCTCCGCCCGCTTGGCCGCGTAAGCCGTGATCCCATTGTGTCCGAACACCGCGTGGTAGCCGAACGAGCACCCGGCCACGACGGCGACCACCGTCGCCGCTCGCCGCATGTTCACCACCGTCCCCACCGCTTCCCTCATTCGCCCCATGCTTACCCCATCACCCAGGCCTTCGCCGCCTCGCTCAGCCTGGCCCCATCTTCCTGCCTGCGTACCTCGGAGTACACGCGCACCACCGGCTCGGTCCCCGACAGCCGGTAGCACACCCAGGACCCATCCTCCAGGACCAGCTTCAACCCATCCGTCCGGACGATCTGCGCGACCTTGCGGCCGCCCAACTCCGCCGGGTCGCCCTTGACCTTCTCAGTGAACTTCGCCTTTACCTCGGGGGTCAAGCGGAAGTTCTCCCGATTCGGGAAAAAGGAACCTACCTCGCCAAATACCTTCCGTAACTGCGCCCCTAAACTCTCGCCGCGCGCCGCCACCATCTCCGCCACCAGCAGCCCGGCGAGCACTCCGTCCTTCTCCGGCACATGGCCCCGGATGGTCAACCCGGCCGACTCTTCCCCGCCGATCGCAATTCTGTCCTTGAGGATCAGCTCGCCGATGTACTTGAAGCCGACCGGCGTTTCGTGCAGCTCGACGCCGTTCTTTTCAGCCAGCGCATTAATCAGGTTCGTGGTCGCCACCGACTTCGCGACGCCGTTCTTCCAGCCACGCGTTTCCATCAGGTAATCGAACAAGAGCGCGATGATGTAGTTGGGCTGGATGTACGTCCCGTCCTCGTCCACAATCCCGAACCGGTCCGCGTCGCCATCGGTGGCGATGCCGAGCTTCGCGCCGGTCTCCCGCATCTTCGCCCGGCACTCGTCCAGCAGCTCCCCATCCGGCTCCGGCGCGTGCCCGCCGAAGAGCACGTCCCGGTAGTCGTGGACCGTCTCGACCGCTACCCCGTGGTCGCGCAGGATCTCCGACGAGTACCCCCGCGCCGCGCCCCAGAACGGGTCGAAGACCAGCCTGAGTCCGGACTTTTTGATCGCCGCGAGATCGACCAGCTCGGCCAGGCGCTTCAGGTAGTCCGGCTTCACGTCGGTCTCCTCGGTCTTGACGGATGGAGCCGCTTCGGGAACCTCGTCGGCGATCGCGGCTTCGATCCTGCCCGTGGTCTCGGGCAGCGCGGGCGCGCCGTCCGCAGTCGAAAACTTAATCCCGTTGTACTCCGGAGGGTTGTGCGACGCGGTGAAGTTGATGGCCCCCGCGGCTTTCTGCCGCCGGACCGCGTAGGCGATCGCCGGGGTCGGCGCGGCCTCCGGGATCACCCGTGGCGTCACCCCGTTTGCGGCGAGCGTGTTCGCTGCCTCGGCGACGAAGGCTTCCCCCAGGAAGCGCGGGTCGCGCCCCACGAGCACCGTGTGCGGCCCATTCGGTTGCGCGGCCACATGCTTCGCGATCCCCGTCACCGCCCGGCGAATATTCGCCATCGTAAACTCTTCCGCCACAATGGCCCGCCAGCCGGAGGTGCCGAACTTGATGGGTGTCGCCATGGTCTTCCCGTTCCCCTGCCTTCGTTTTAATCCGCTTCCTTACTTTCGCACCGATTTTGAACCCGCGCATTTGCTATTCTTTGGTTTCGGCTTGCCATGCGACTTCTCCTCCTTGTGTTCGCCGCGAGCCTCCTTCTCCTGCTCTGGGCAGCCTGGGCCATCGCGCGGGCCGTTCTCCGGCACGGCAAGCGCAAAACCTTGACGGCGGCGGAAAAGCCGAAAGAGCTCGAAGACCATACCGGCTGAGGCGGCCGGCTGAAGCGGAGACGAACCCGGCATGAACAATACGAAACCCGCACTCCTCGCACCCTCCGCTCCGCTACACCTGGGCGCTTCCTCCACCGCGGCGGCCGTTTTTCTCGGCTCCATGGTGGTCGCTTTATGCGCGCAGGTCGCGGTCCCCCTGCCCTGGACACCTGTCCCAATGACCATGCAACCCTTTGGCGTGCTGCTGGTCAGCCTGGTCCTGGGGGCGCGGTTGAGTCCCTGGGTCGCGGCGGCCTCCATGGCCGCCTACCTCGCGGAGGGCGCGGCCGGCCGCAGTTGGGGCGTGCACGTGGCGCAACTTTCCGGC
>CAXTTW010000135.1:0-6699 GCA_964247255.1 uncultured Acidobacteriaceae bacterium | reverse complement strand
GGCCGATATGTATACCCAAACCGGCGCGCGGGAGAAGGCTGCCCCGCTCTACGCTGAGGCGCTCAAGGCCGCCCCGCACGACCCGGCGCTGCTGGCCGGCCAAGGCGACGCGCTGGTCCGCGCCGGACAGTTCTCGGCCGCGATCCCGGTTTTGCGCGAGGCCGCGGAGCGCGACCCCGGCAACGGCAACGCCTGGGGCAGCCTCGCGTTCGCGGCTTCCCAAACGCACCAGCCCGAGCTGGTACTTCAGGCACTCAACATGCGATCCAAAGTAATGCCGGAAACGGCATCCACCTATTTCCTATCGGCCACCGCATACGATACTCTGCACCAAACCAGGCAAGCGGCCGAGCGCTACCGGCAGTTTCTGTCGGCGGCGGGCAACGGGTTTCCGGACGAGGTGTGGCAGGCACGCCACCGCCTGGCGGCCCTTCCCCACTAGGCGAACGCCGCAAACTCCCTAACGGACGCACGCAGGAGGTGCTCCGATGCGCATGACCTCCGTACTGTTTTTCTCGTTCGCCCTCGCGGTCCCCGTGTACGCCGCCGACTACCGTCCGCTCGACTCCGCCGCGCTTCAAGCTCTCGCCGATAAGGCCGAGCACGCCGGTCAAAAAGAGCAGGCCTACTTGTACGCGCAGCTGGTGCGCGGCTCCACTGAGATCGCGGGCACCAGCCTGGCCAAGGGCGACACGCAGACCGGCAATCACGCGCTAAGCTCGGTAATCGCCTATGCCGAGGCGCTCGACGCGGCGGTCGCGCACGACGCCAAGAAGCTCAAGGACGCGGAGATTCTTCTGCGCGAGAGCGCCTTTCGCATGAAGGCCGCGATGCTGGCCACTTCGCTCGAGGACCGGCCCGCCATGGCCGCGGCCCTGAGCCGGATCGACGCGGTCGAGTCCAGGCTGATGGGCGCGGTGTTCTCTAAGTAGAGCCGTTCGCGCCCCGGAACTGGATGTTGGGCAGGTCTTCCACCACCCTGCGCAGAGCCTGCTCCCACCGCGAGTGGATCAGGTCCAGCTCCGCGTCGCCGGACAGGAAGCGCCGGTAATTGTCCAGGTTGAAGGAACCGCGCCGGTACTGGACCAGCTCCACCGGCGGCCCCACCGTCACGTTGGACCGCATGGTCGCGTCCATGCTCAAGAGCGCGTACTTCGACGCGGCATCGAGCGAGGTGGTGCGCGCGTCGATGCCCCGGTCGAGAATCGGCCGGCCGTACTTGACCTCGCCGATCTGGAGGTAGGGTGAGTCTTCGGTCGCGCAGATCGGGTTGCCCTGAGGGTAGATCAGATAGAGCTCCGGCTCGCCTCCCGCCACCTCGCCCCCGAGCAGCAGGTGGATGTTGAAGGAGAACTCATCCTTGGCGAGTGCCTCGCGGTCCATGTCGGAGACGCGCCGCACGCACGCGCCCACGGCCCGCGCCGCCTCGTACATGTTGCCCGCCGACGCCAGGCCCTCGCCGCGCCGGAACTCTTCGCCCAGCAGCGCCAGCACCGACTGCGTGATGGACAGGCTGCCCGAGGTCAGGATCACGAACGCCCGCTCGCCCGGCGTCACGAAGGTGTAGAGCTTGCGGCAGACGTTCACCTGGTCGTAGCCGGCGTTGGTCCGTGAGTCGGACGCCATCACCAGCCCCTCGTGCGTCTTGATTCCGAGGCAGTACGTCATGCCGCTTTCCCGCGCTTGCCGTCGCTCTCCATGCTGTTAAAGTCTTAGCACATCGGGCCCGCGCCAGGCGGTCCTCAGGAGGGATCACCGGCCCGTGCATCTTCGTCTCGGCTACGACATCCGCTTCGAGCTGCCCGCGCCTGCGGCGATGGTGGCGCTGCTGCACGTGCACCCCTCGGCCGCGCCCGCTCTGCTCACCCCGGACGAGCTCGTCACCGAGCCCGCGCTCGCCATCCGCGAGTACACCGACGCGTTCGGCAACCGCTGCTCGCGCATCCACGCCCCGTCGGGGGTGCTGCGCCTCCGAAGCACGCTTGAAACCACTGCCTCCGACCTGCCCGACGAAGCCGGCACCCACGCCCCGGAGCACCCGGTCGAGGAGCTCCCGGACGAGGCTCTGCAGTTTTTGCTCTCGAGCCGCTACTGCGAGGTGGATCGTCTGGGCGCGCTGGCGCTGGACCTGTTCGGGTACCTGCCCCGCGGCTGGCCCCGGGTCGAGGCAGTCCTGCTTTACGTCAACCGCATCGTGCAGTTTGGGTACCACTTCGCGCGCCCGTCCAAGACCGCGGTGGACGTGTTCACCGAGCGCACCGGCGTGTGCCGCGACTTCCAGCATCTGGCCATCACCTTTTGCCGGGCGCTCAACATCCCGGCGCGCTACGCGACCGGCTACCTGGGCGACTTCGGCGTTCCCCCGAGCCCCTCGCCCATGGACTTCAGCGCGTGGTTCGAGGTGTACCTGGGCGGGCGCTGGTGGACCGTGGACGCCCGGCACAACCGGCCCCGCCTGGGCCGCGTGCTGATGGCCGTGGGCCGCGACGCGGCCGACGTGGCGCTGACCACCTCCTTCGGCGTTGCCAACCTCCAGCACTTTTCCGTCGTTTCCGACTGGCTCGACGAGGCTCGATGACGGCAGCCGCCCAGCGCTTCGCCGACCCGTTTCTCCGCGACTACTTCCTCGACGGCGCGTACGACGAGATGTTCACGCCGGAGGGCGCGATCCGCCCGCAGTACCGGCTCCTGCTGGACACCTACCGCTCGCTGCCGACCGAGGAGCTGCTGCGCCGCAAGCACTCGGCCGACATGAGCTTCTTCACCCAGGGCATCACCTTCACGGTCTACGGCCGCAAGGAGGGCACCGAGCGCATCTTCCCCTACGACATGCTGCCGCGTATCGTCACCGGGGCGGAGTGGCGCACCATCGAGCGCGGCCTCATCCAGCGCATCACCGCCCTCAACCAGTTTCTGGGCGACGTGTATGGCGAGGGCAAAATCCTCAAATCCGGCGCCGTTCCGCGCGAGATCGTCTACTCCTGCCGCCACTTCCGACGCGAGATGCGCGGCCTCCAGGTCCCGCGCAACGTGTACATCGCCGTCACCGGGACTGACCTGCTGCGCCTCGACGACGGCTCGTTCGCGGTGCTTGAAGACAACCTTCGTGTGCCATCCGGAGTCAGCTACATGCTCTCGTCCCGGCGGGTGATGAAGCGCACCTTCCCCATCATCTTTCGCGAGTACGGCGTGCGCCCCATCGAGCACTACCCGCAGGTTCTGCTCGCCGGCCTGCGCTCGCTCGCGCCCGAGGGCCGCGCGGAGCCCACCATCGTTCTGCTCACCCCCGGCGTCTACAACTCCGCCTACTTCGAGCACACCTACCTGGCCCGCCAGATGGGCATCGAGCTGGTCGAGGGACGCGACCTGATCACCCACAACAACGTGGTGTACATGCGCACCACGGCCGGGCTGCGCCGGGTCGACGTCATCTACCGGCGCGTCGACGACGACTTCCTCGACCCGCTGGCCTATCGGGGCGACTCCATCCTGGGCGTCGCCGGGCTGTTCAACGCCTACCGCGCCGGCAACGTGACCCTCGCCAACGCCATCGGCACCGGCCTGGCGGACGATAAAGCCCTCTATGCCTACGTGCCCGCGATCATCCGGTACTACACAGGCGAGGACCCTATCCTGCCGAATGTCGAAACCTTCCTGATGACCGACCCCGCGCAGCGGCAGCACACCCTGGCCAATCTCGACAAGCTCGTCGTCAAGGCCGTCGGTGAATCGGGCGGCTACGGCATGCTCATCGGCCCGCAGTCGACAGCCGAAGAGCGCGCGGAGTTCGCCCGCCGCATCGAGGCCGACCCGCGCAACTACATCGCCCAGCCTACGCTCCAGTTCTCCCGCGCCCCTTGCCTGATGCACGCCGACCAGGCCGGGTCGAGCATCGAGCCGCGCCACGTGGACCTGCGCCCCTACATCCTCTACGGCGACAAAGTCACCGTGGTCCCCGGCGGCCTGACCCGCGTCGCCCTGCCCAAGGGCTCGCTGGTGGTCAACTCGTCGCAGGGCGGCGGGAGCAAGGATACCTGGGTGCTGGATGACTAGGTTTTCCGTGTACACCGGCAACGAGCTACGCGATACTGAAGCTGGCCCGTAGAGGAGACATGATGCACGACGGCTTACAGCTTGGAACTCTCGTTCTGGTACTGTTTGGGATCTTGCTGACTCGGTATGACTTCAATGCGCTCCGTAAAGAGTTGGAGCAGAAGATGGATCAGAGATTTGCTGAGATACGCAAAGAGATGCAGGCCCAGAACGACTCGCTGCGGGCAGACATCAACCGGCAAACGACCGCCATCAACGCCATGCTCTTCAACCATCACGAACGTATCGCGGTGATCGAGACCAAGCTCGAGAACAAACAGTAGGGATGTCTAAGGAGGCAGCCCATGCTGAGCCGCGTCGCCGACAGCCTCTACTGGATGAGCCGCTACCTGGAGCGCGCCGAGCACACTGTGCGCCTGCTCGACGTGAACTTCTCCATGATGCTCGACCGCTCCACCACCAGCGACGACGCACGCCGGCGCCGCCTCCTCCTGGCCCTTGGGAACCCAGTGAAGGACTGGCATGGCGACACCCATGCCCTGCTGCGCACCCTTACCCACGACGGGGAAAACGCCGCTTCGGTCCGATCCTCGATCGCCGAGGCCCGCGAGAACGCCCGCCAGGTCCGCGAGGAGATCTCCTCCGAGCAGTGGTTCCAGCTCAACCGCCTCTACCACCTGGTCAACGACGCCCCGCCTTCCGAAGTGAATACCCCGCCCGAGGAGTTTCTGGCCACCGTGCTCGACGGGCTGCACCTGTTCCAGGGCGTTACCGACACCACGATGAGCCACGGGGAGGGCTGGCTGTTCATCCAGATCGGCCGCTCGGTCGAGCGCGCCTCCTCCATCGCCTCCCTGCTTTCGGTCTACGAGCTGGCGCACACCGACGGCCCGGTCGGGTCGCACCAGTTCCTGGAGTGGGTCGGCCTCCTGCGTTCCTGCACCGCGTTTGAGGCCTACTGCAACGTCTACACCGCCGACCTGACCGAGTCGCAGATCCTGGAGTTCCTGCTGCTGAACAAGGACTTCCCTCACGCGGTCCGCTACTCGGTCGACCGCCTGCGCGAGGCCCTCGCCGCTCTGGAGCAAGCCTCCGGCCGTCTGGCCCCGCAGGAGCTGGTCCGGGTCTCCGGCCGCCTTGAGGCCGCGCTGCGCTTCGTCGAGATCGCCGACGTGCTCGAACGCGGGGTAGGGGAGTACCTCCAGATGATCCTCGCCGAGTGCCGCCGCATCCATACCCTGCTCTACCGCGACTACATCCACTACTCCGTCCAGACGGCTTTAGCGATGTGACGAGTTGCCGTACTCTGGTCTGAGGAGAGGCTCATGAAGGCCGTCATCGAAATCCCCGACATCCCCGCGGCGGTCCGCAGCTTGCGCTTCTACCCGCCGTTGAACGATGCGGAGTTTGAAGCCTTTTGCGGAACCAATGAGGTCTACCGCATTGAGCGTACGCGGGAAGGAGTGATAGAGGTCGTGAGCCCAACGGGGATGGACACTGGCGGCGGCAACGCTGAAATCATCACTCAGCTGCGCACGTGGGCGAACACCTGTACGGAGGGCAAGGCGTACGATTCGAACACCGGCTATCACCTCCCAGACGGCTCAATGCTGAGTCCGGATGCGTCCTATGTGAAAGCTGAAAGATTTAGCAAGCTCTCAAGGAAAGAGCGCAAGCGCATTCCTCACCTCTGCCCCGAATTTATAATGGAGCTCATTTCGGAAACCGACACGCTCGCCAAATCGAAGAAGAAGATGAAGCGTTGGATGGAAAACGGCGTCGAGCTTGGTTGGCTTCTTGAACCGGAAAAGGAAAGGGTTTGGGTCTACCGTCAAGGTGCGGTCGAGCCGGAGGTGGTTTCCGGCACTTTCATCGATGGCTCCGGCTGCATTGAGGGCTTCCGCCTCGATCTGGAAAAGGTCTGGAACGAGTACCGATGAAGTTCTACTCCGTCCGCCACCTTACCAAGTTCCTCTACTCCAAACCCGTCAGCGAGTCGGTGATGGAGACGCGCATGCACCCGCGCTCGGATTCCAACCAGCGCTGCCTTTCCTTTCAGCTCTCCGTTTCCCCCCGCTGCCGCGTGTTTTCCTACCGCGACCACCTCGGCAACAACGTCCAGCACTTCAACATCCCCGGCGAGCACGCCCAGCTCGTCATCGTTGCCGAGTCCCTCATCGAGCAGCAAACCCTCTCCTTTGTCCCGCACTTCCTCGCCCCCTCCGCCTGGGAGGAGCTCGACGCGCTGGTCGCCGAGGGCGACTACTGGGAGATGCTGCTGCCGAGCGAGTTCGCCGCGCCCACGCCGGCGCTTCTCCGGCTCGCCGAGGATCTCGACGTCCGCCGCCGCGACGACCCCCTCATGCTCGTCCGCGAGCTCAACAGGCGCCTCTACGAGTACTTCAGCTACAAGCCCCGGTCCACGCGCGTCGACTCGCCCATCGACGAGGCCATCGCGTCCCGAGAAGGCGTTTGCCAGGACTTCGCCCACACCATGATCGCGCTCGTCCGCACCCTGCGCATCCCCTGCCGCTACGTCTCCGGCTACCTCTACCAGCGCCCGAAAGACCTGATCGACGGCCACGACCGCTCGCGGCCCGACGCAACCCACGCCTGGGTTGAGTGTTTCCTCCCTCATCTCGGCTG
>CAXTTW010000134.1:0-6700 GCA_964247255.1 uncultured Acidobacteriaceae bacterium | reverse complement strand
CCTCTAAGTCCGCGCTGATCTCTGTGCTCATCCAGCTTCGAGCCTAGCACCGGGCTCCAGCGGAGGGTTTACAGCTTCAAAAACACCCCGCGCCGGTACAGCGGCAGCATCGCGAGCCAGCACACCCCCACATACGCGAGCGCGTACAGCAGCGACCCGAAGGCCGGCGAGCCTACCCCCGCGAACAGGTGCGCGTACACCCAGCGGCCCACCGCTTGCCTATGGACCGTGACGGCAAAGGTCGCAGCCGCCAGCAGCTCCGAGAACACATAGCTCGCGATCGCGTTGCGCCCGAACACCAGCAGCGGCGCCCAGCCTCGCCCTCGCAGCCCGCGCACCTCGCACAGCCAGTAAAACAAGGCCAGCAGCAGCAGGGACCATCCGCCCGCCCATAGCACGTACGAGCTGGTCCACATCTTCTTGTTGATCGGCAGCAGGAGGCTCCACAAGCCGCCCGCGAGCAGCGCCGCCAGCCCCGCCCCGGCCACTCCCGTGGCCTTTTCCCTGGCTGCTCGCGTCGTTTGAAGCCATAGCCCGGTGAGCATGCCGATCAGGAGCGTCCCTACCGCCGGCAGGTCGCTCAGCAAGCCCTCCGGGTCGCGCGTGCCCTCGTACAGGTGCCCCGGCATCAAGCGCCGGTCCAGCCACGCGACCAGGTTGGCGTCGCGGTCCAGCAGTGGTATGTCACGCCCCGGCAGCCCCGCGCCCGGCACCGGCACGAACGCCACCAGTACCCAGTAGCCCAGGAGAAACGCCGCCAGCACTCCGGCGAAGACAGGCACCCGCCGCGCTTTGGGCGTCGCGACCAGCAGCACGCTCCCCACAGCGAACGCCACCGCGATGCGCTGCAGCACGCCGTAAAACCGCAGCGTGTGCAGCGGAAAGAACGGAAACCCGTTGACCACGATCCCGAGCGCGACCAGCAGCACAGCCCGCCACAGCGCGTGCTTCAGGTAGGCCCCCCGCCTCGCGCCCAGACCCGCGCCGCGCCGCGCGTAACTCAGCATCATCGACACGCCGACCAGAAACAGAAACGTCGGGAAGACCAGGTCGGTCGGCGTAAACCCGTTCCAGTCCGCATGGTCGAGCGGCGCGTATGCCACCCGTCCATCTCCCGGGTCGTTCACCAGGATCATGAAGGCGATGGTGAGCCCGCGCAGCACGTCGACGGAGAGCAGCCGCTTCATCGCGCCATGGTACACGGGCTGCACGGCGGCAAAGAGTCTTCAGCTCAGATCACGGTCCATTTGCGCGAAGAGCTCCGGGAGGTCGAGGTACATCTCGGCTCCCGGAACCTCGAATCGTGCGCGACGCGTCCAATTCCCGTCGCTCACATCCCAACCCGCGCGGGCCTCAGGGTCGACGATCCAGATGTGCGGCACCCCGAACGCCCGGTAGTTGTCGATTCGCTCGTCCATGCGCGCTTGCCGGTCCTCCGGAGATAGGACCTCGATCGCGATAAGCTGTGGGCGAGTCCAGACGTCCTCCGGCGTAAGCGACCGGGGAAAGACGGAAACATCGGGCAAACGGACTTTGGTCGGGGCCACCTGGGTCCGTTGTTCCTGGATCGCCCAGATATTCCACTCCCGCTCACGCGTGAAGAAATGAAACAGGATCGCCCGCTGGACAACGTTGTGCAGCCACTCGCCCACATGGCGCTCCTCGATATGCCCGTCGACGTACTCCGCGTCCGGCTCGTACACGGTCGCCAGGTACTCATGGAGCGGAATGTGCGCGGCAGCCGACATGGCGTGAGTTTAGCGTATTCGGCTTGGACGCGAGACTCGCCGAAGCGGGCCTCGCGCAGCACTCATCGGTGCGTGGAGGCGCTCAGTTTTTCGGCGTCTTCTCCTGTCCCGCCGCCGGCGACTTGGTATTCACCAGATCCGGCGCGCTCTGCGCCCGCAGCTCCACTACCTGGTCGGCGGAAATCCTCCGCCGAATCTCCGTCGGCTCCACCCGCTCGAACTGCCCGCTCTTCAGGCTGCGATGAATCGCCTCGATCACCCGCACGTCCGCCAGGCCCTCCATCCCGTCCGGCTCCGGGTCGCGGTTTTCGAGGATGCAGTCGGAGAAATACTTCAGCTCGCCGCCGAAGTGGTCCGTGTTCTTGAAGCTCTTGTGGCTGTCATCCTGGCCCAGCACCTCGAAGTGCTCCAGCGGCTTGCCGTACATGAAGCCCGGGTTCAGCTCCAGCGAACCTTCCGTCCCCACCACCATATACTGGTCCAGCTTGTTGCCGTAGTACGAGATCGTGAACTGCGCCAGACGGTTCTTCGGGAAGCGCAAGGTCACGCTCACCGTGTCGTCGAAGTCCGGCCCGAAGCCCGACTCCGGATGGCGCGTCCCTACCGCGAAGGCTTCTGTCGGCTCGTCCTCGAACAGGTTGCGCACGCTGTTGATGGGGTACGGCCCCATGTCGAGCACCGGCCCTGCGTCCAGGCCCGACTGTGCCCGGTGCAGCGCCGGGTCCACCATCTGCGAGAACGTCGAGGTATACAGGTGAACCGTGCCCAGCTCACCTGAGCGCACCCGCTCGATCGCCGCCACGGTCGCCGGCTCAAAGTGCAGGCGGTAGGCCACCATCAGCTTCGCGCCCTTCACCTTCTGCGCCGCCAGGATCTTTTCGCACTGCTCCGACGAGACCTCCATGGGCTTCTCCAGCAGCACGTGAACACCCGCTTCCAGCGCCGGTACCGCGAACTCCGCATGGCGCCAGTTGGGCGTCGCCAGATAGATCGCATCCACCTCGCCCGAAGCCAGCATCTGCGGAAACTGCTCGTAGGTATAGGTGTTCGCGATCTTGTACTTTTCCGCGAGCGCCGCGGCCTTTTCCGTGTCGCTCGTCACCAGCGCCGTCATGGTGGAGTTGCCCGTATGCTCCACGCCCGGCATCATCGCTTCCTGCGAGATGTCGCCCAGCGCCACGATCCCGTACCGGACCTTCCTGTCCTCGCCTAAACCCAGCATTTCCTTCAAGCTCATGTGCAATCTCCTGTCTGGATGGGATGCGCCGCAACCGGCCTGCCGCCGAGCGGCGTCCCCGGCTTTTGGGCCGCATCCAATGCCTTTTGAATGGGAGAACGAGCTATGTATGCAGTGGTGGGCAGCACGGGGCAGGTAGGCGGGGCCGTTGTACGCGCGCTCCGCGCGGACGGGCGGGAGGTCCGGGCCATCCTGCGCGATGAGCGCAAAGGCGCGCAGCTGCGGGAGCTGGGTGCGGAGCTGTACCCAACCTCGGCCGAGGACGCGGCGCACCTGGAGATCGCCTTTGAAGGCGTGGAGGGCGTCTTTCTGATGATTCCGCCGCTGCTCGACGCGCCCGAACCGCGCTCGGAGAACAAGATGATCGTGGCCGCCGCGGTCCATGCCCTGCAAGCCTCGCACGTGCCGAAAGTTGTTCTTCTGTCGTCGATCGGCGCGCACCTCCCGGAGGGCACGGGGCTGATTCTTAAGGCGCACGACCTCGAAGAAGCGATCTTCCCCATCGGCATGCCCGTGGCGTCCATCCGCGCCGCGACCTTTATGGATAATCTCAAGCCGATGCTCGGGCACATCCGCGAGACCGGCACCTGGCCCACGCCGCTTGAACAGCTCGACAGGCCCATGGGGCTGGTCGCGACCGAGGACATCGGCAAACTAGGTGCGCGCCTGCTTACCGAAGTGTGGAGCGAAAAGAGGATCATCGAGTTTGAAGGGCCGCGCCCTTATTCGATTCGCGAGTCGGCCGCGATCCTGTCCAGGGCCATGGACCGCCCGGTCGAGGCGCACACCATCCCCGCCGAACAGCGCGCGCCCATGTTTCAGCAGTTCGGCATGAGCCCGCAGGCGGCCGCCGACTTCCTTGCAATGGAAACCGGCATGGACGCGGGCACCCTCACTTTCGAGGGCGGCGACGGCATCGAGCACCTTCGGGGCGAAACGACCTTCGAGCAGTGGCTCGAGGGCGCTTTGAAAGCGTGATGCAGGAGGGAACACCGCGCACCCTGTTCGTATGTGTCCGCAACCGGCACGGGAAGGGCGCAAGCTGCGCCGGGCGGGGCGCGCTCGACCTAGTACGGGACGCGCGCGCGATGCTCGCGGTCGAAGGGATCGGCCCGGATGAGCTGGCCGTGCGCCCCACGGGCTGCCTTGGCTTGTGCAAGCAGGGGCCGGTGCTGCTGGCCGCCGCGGGCGAGGTCGCGCTGGCGAAAAAGCCCCGCAAACCCCGGAAAGGCAGCCCCGGCGTCCACACCCTCGTGGCTCCGGAGGAGCTGCGCGAAGTGGTGCGCGAGGCGCTGCTGGGGCCGTTTTGACCTGATTCGCGACGAACTCCAGATGGTCCGCGGTGACATCGGCGACGTGCGAAAAGATCTCAAGGAGCAGGAAGCCCGCCTGCGGAGCGAAAGGAAGGATCAGGAGCTTCGTATCTTGAAAGAACTCGATTCGTCCTTGCCGGAACTCACGTTGAAGATCAGGCTGGCCGACTCCGAGCGTCAGGTTGCCGAGCTTTCAAAACGCCTGCAGCTCAGCTTCGGCCAGCCCGCTCCACCAAGCCAGAAGGCCGGCAGAATTACTTGCTCCTTGCGCCGGAGGTCTCCTTCGCCGCTTTCTTAGCTGAAGCCTTTTTCGCGGGTGCTTTCTTTCCAGCTGATTGCTTTACAGGCGCTTTCTTCGCGGCCGCTTTCTTCTCGGGTGCTTCTTTTTCAGCAGCCTCTTTCGCCGGCGCTTTCTTCCCCGCGCTCTTCTTCGCCGGTGCGGCCTTCTTCCCTGCCCCCCGCGCCTTCGCCCCCGCCTCCTTGGCCTCCTCGGTGTTCGCCACAAACTGCTTGCCCGCCCGCGAGCCTTCCTGCTTTTTCCGGTTCGTCTTGCGCTTTTCCTCCGGACTCAGCTTCTGCCAGGCCTCGTCCGGCAGGTAGCGCGTTGTCCCGCCTTCGCGCTCGGCTTTCTTGCCGTCGGAGGTGTGCCAGTCCTCCTCGCCCCACTTCGTCAGGCTCTCGGCACCCTTATCCTTTGCGCCCTTGAAGCCTCCTCCGGCGTGCTCGTACTCGGTGGCCACCAGCTGCGCTTTGCGCGCGCTCCACTGGCCGGCCTTGCCGCCCTTGTCCTCGCGAATGACCTTTTCCCTAATCTTGTCCCGCAGCTCCGGCTTGTCGTACTTCTTCGGGTCCGATGGCTTCATCGCTTGCTTCTCCTGGCCGAGTACGATGCTTAAACTAAAACCTGTGAGCACCCACACCCGCCGCTCCGTCTGCTCGCTCGACTGCCCCGACTCCTGCGGCGTGCTCGTCACGGTCGACACGGCGTCCGGCCGCGCCCTCAAGCTCGCCGGCGACCCCGCGCACCCGATCACCCGCGGCTTCCTCTGCGCTAAGGTCAATAAGTATCTCGACCGCGTCTACGCCCCCGACCGCCTGCTGCACCCGCTTCGGAGAAAGCCCGGCTTCCCTAAGGGCGGCGGTCTGGAAGCCTTTGAACGCACCAGCTGGGACGAAGCCCTGGACGCGATCGCCACGCGGCTGAAGCAAACCGCCGACCGGCACGGCCCCGAGGCCATCCTCCCTTACTCCTATGCCGGCACAACCGGCGCGCTCGGTTACGGGTCAATGGACCGCCGCTTCTTCCACCGGCTCGGGGCTTCGCGGCTCGACCGCACCATCTGCGCCACCGCCGGCGGCGAGGCCCTGCTCTCGGTCTACGGTGCCAAATTCGGGACGGACACCGAGCAGTTCCACCGCGCGCGGCTGATCCTGGCCTGGGGCGCCAACATCCACGGCAACAACCCGCACCTGTGGCCGCAGGTGGACCAGGCCCGCCGCAACGGCGCGAAGCTGGTCGTCGTCGACCCCTACCAGACTCGCACCGCCTCGCTCGCCAACCTGCACCTGGCCCCGCGCCCCGGCTCGGACACGGCGCTCGCCCTCGGCCTCATGCACGTCATCCTCCGCGACGGTCTCGAAGACCGCGCCTGGACAGATGCCCACACGCACGGCCTGCCGGAGCTGCGCGCGCACGTCCGCCCGTACACCCCCGAGCAGGTCGAGCGCTGGACCGGCATCCCCGCTCTTACCATCGAGGCGCTGGCCCGCGAGTATGCCGCCACCCAACCCACGGCCATCCGCGTCAACTACGGGGTCCAGCGGCAAAGCAACGGCGGCGCGGCGGTCCGTGCCATCCTCATGCTGCCCGCCCTCACCGGGGCCTGGGCTCACCTCGGCGGCGGCGCGCAGCTGTCCACCTCCGGCGCGTACGGCCTCGATAAAGCCGCGCTCGAGCGCTTCGACCTGCAGCCAAATGGCCCGGCCCGCCTGGTCAACATGACCCTGCTCGGCGACGCGCTCGGCGATGGATCCGTCCAGGCGCTGTTTGTCTACAACTCGAATCCCGCCGTCATCGCGCCCGACCAGGCCCGCGTCCTCCACGGCCTCGCGCGGCCCGAACTGTTCACCGTCGTCCACGAGCAAGCCTTCACCGACACCTGCCGCTACGCCGACTACGTCCTGCCCGCGACCACCTTCCTCGAAACCACCGACCTCCAGGCCGCCTACGGCCACTACCACGTCCAGCTGTCCGAGCAGGCCATCGCGCCAGTCGGCGAGGCCCGGTCCAACGTGGACCTCTTCTCGGCCCTCGCCCGGCGCATGGGCTTCACCGACCCTTGCTTCGACGACGACCCGGAAGCGCTGATCGCCCAGGCCCTGCACGAGGGCGGCGCGCAGCC
>CAXTTW010000133.1:4448-6732 GCA_964247255.1 uncultured Acidobacteriaceae bacterium | reverse complement strand
CCGAAAACCCCGCCATGCAGTACCGCGAGCTCGGCACCACAGGCGAACGCGTGTCCGCCATCGGCATGGGCGGCTTTCACATCGGCAAGCAGCCTACCTCGGCCGAGAGCATCGCGCTGGTGCGGGCGGGGATCGACCGCGGCATCACTTTCATGGACAACTGCTGGGATTACAACGAGGGCACAAGCGAGCTCCGGATGGGCGAAGCCCTGCGCGACGGCTACCGCGAGAAGGTCTTCCTGATGACCAAGATCGACGGACGCACGGCCAAGGAGTACAACCGGCAGCTTGAGCAGTCCCTCGCCCGGCTCCGCACCGACCAGATCGACCTGGTGCAGTTCCACGAGGTCATCCGCTACGAGGACCCCGACCGCATCTTCGCGAAGGGTGGGGCCATGGAAGCGGCCATCGCTGCCCGTCAGCAGGGCAAGATTAAGTACATCGGCTTTACCGGCCACAAGGACCCGGCGATCCACCTGCGCATGTTCGAAGTCGCCAAGCAGAACAACTTCCACTTCGACACGGTGCAGATGCCGGTCAACGTGATGGACGCGCACTTCCGTTCGTTCTCGAAAGAGGTTATCCCGGTCGCGCAGCGCGAGGGCACCGGCGTCCTCGCGATGAAGACCTTCGGCGACCACTACATCCTCGACTCAGGCGTGGTGCAGGCGATTGAGGCGCTGCAGTGGAGCCTTTCGCAGCCGGTTTCGGTCGTCATCACCGGTATTGACTCCATGCCGATCCTCGACCAGGCATTCGCGGCCATCAAGGGCTTCCAGCCCATGCCGGAGGCCCAGCAGGCCGCCCTGCTGGCCCGCACCCAGCAGCTGGCCATGACCGGAACCACCGAGCTGTTCAAGACCTCGCAGCACTATGACGGCACGGCGGGCAATCCGAAGTGGCTGGGGTAAAGAGCGAGAGCAGATTGAGTAGGGTCGTCAATGAAAAGGGCCGCCTGCGACAGGCGGCCCTTTTTCTACTCTGCGAACTAAAGGTTTTTGGGATCGAGATTAGCCGCTCCTGTAAATCTTCCTCTTACTTCGTCGCATCCCGCAAGGCCACGATCTTCTCGTGCGACTGGCGAATATGCGCTTGCTGCGTGGTCAGTACGTCCTTGACATCGGCGGGCAGGTGCGTAGACAAAGCAGTGTCATAGGCCTTCAGCGCGGCATCCTCACCCTGCACCGAGGTGACCAGCAGCGTGTGGTCGCCGCCGCCGAGATTGGCCTTGAGCTCACCCCAGGCGCGGTGCACTTTGCCCGAGACCATGCCCGACTGCTTCACGTCTTTCTCGCCCAAACGGTGCAGCTCGTTTTCGAGCTCGCCGGCGAAATTGGCGCGAACCTGTGTCTCCTGCAGGAAGAACGTGCGCGCTTCCGGGTGCTTCAAGTGCTTTTCAAGCTCCAGGAAGCCCTGGTGGCTGTCGCGAAGGACGTCGATGAGTTTTTCGAGGGCGGTACGGACTTTTTCTTGATCGATGCTTTCCGGCATTGTTTTCTCCCGAGCCATTAGGATGCAGGGGCCGCTTTACCGGGTGGCTGCCGGGATGTAGCGGGTCCAGTCCTCGGCGATGCCACGCTGCGCCTCGGCCAGGGGCATTCGTCCGGCGCGGACCTCGTCGGCCAGGTAGTTTTCAACCGCGTCCTTGCGCTTGAACTGCCGCCGGTCGAGCGGGGCCTCGTCGGGGCCGCACTCGGGCCAGATGTTGCCGAGCCCGTCCGCGCCGCCGAGCTCGAGGGGCACAAGGTGGTCGAGCTCACAGACCTGCTCCGGGCCGGAGTTGGGCTGGGGCTTGCGGATGCCGTACCAGCCGTATGTGGCGATTTTCTGGTTGTGGCTCGACGCGCAGTCGCGGTCGCAGCGCGTCGAGAAAGCGCGGTCCCGCAGCGTTTGGGCGGTCACGGAAGGGTCGATGCCGCCCGGTGTGCACCGGGGATCGGGGAGCAGGTCGCCTTCCTTCACCCGCGTTTGGCAGGAGCGGGGCGCAGGCGGCTGCCACTGCGCGAAGTACCGCGAGGCGCACCGGATGCCGAGCGCGCCGCAGCTGGGTGGGGCCTCCCGCGTTGGGCGGGTGGATTCCGGGCGGCGGACGCGGGCAGGTTGGGGCTGCCGCTGGGTGGAAAGGTAGGCGAGCAGGGCGAGGAGGACAAGGAGAAGGACGAGCGTCCAAAGCTGGGAAGGGCGTTGCCGGGGCATAGGGAACTGTTGCGAGTGTAGAGGACGCTGATCCCGGACGCGAAACCCTTGACGCTGACCGCTTCCGGGCCGGACACTCAGATTCGTC
>CAXTTW010000133.1:0-4348 GCA_964247255.1 uncultured Acidobacteriaceae bacterium | reverse complement strand
CCGGACGCGAAACCCTTGACGCTGACCGCTTCCGGGCCGGACACTCAGATTCGTCACGAACACGGTTTCTCGGGGAGCGCTCTTGGGCAGGCAGCAGACGTTTGGCGTCATCGTCGGGTCGCGCGGGTTCTTCCCGCACCACCTGGCCAGGGAGGGCCGCGAGGAGATGACCGCGGTTCTGGACCGGCTGGGCTACGGTTGCGTGGTGCTCTCGCCCGAGCAGACCCAGCACGGCGCGGTGCAAACCCCCGACGATGCGCGCCGGTGCGCGGAGCTGTTCCGTCGCGAGGCGGACCGCATCGACGGCATTCTCGTGACCCTGCCGAACTTCGGCGAGGAGCGCGCCATCGTCGACGCGATCCGGCTCTCCGGCCTGCGGGTCCCGGTGCTGGTTCAGGCCACGCCGGACCGCACCGAAACGATGAAGATCTCCCACCGGCGCGACTCCTTCTGCGGCAAGATGTCGGCGTGCAACAACCTCCAGCAGTACGGAATCCCCTACTCGCTTACCGCGAAGCACACGGTTGCTCCCGGCTCGGACGCGTTCGCGCGCGACCTGGCAAAGTTCGCCGCGACCTGCCGGGTAGCGAACGGTTTCCGCAACCTCCGCATCGGGGCGATCGGTGCCCGTCCGGCGGCCTTCAACACCGTGCGCTACTCGGAGAAGCTGCTGGAGCGCCATGGGATCTCGGTCGAAACCCTCGACCTGTCGGAGATTCTCGGCCGGATCGGACGCATGAGGGACACCGACGATGCGGCGCAGGCCAAGCTTTCGGCGATCCAGGCCTACGTCCCCACGGAGAGCGTGCCCGCCGAAGCTCTGATGAAGATGGCGAAGCTCGGCGCGGTGATCGACGGGTGGATGCGCGAAACCTACTGCACCATCTCGGCGATCCAGTGCTGGACCGCGCTCGAGGAGTTCTTCGGCGTTGTCCCCTGCACCGTGATGAGCATGATGAGCGAAAACCTGTTCTCCTCCGCGTGCGAGACCGACGTGGCCGGGGTGCTGAGCATGTACGGCCTCGCGCTCGCCTCCGAAACCCCGTCCGCCCTGCTCGACTGGAACAACAACTACGGCGAGGACGAGGACAAGGCCGTCTGCTTTCACTGCTCCAACCTGCCGAGGCACTTTTTCGAGTCGGTGGTGATGGACTTCCAGGCCATTATTGCGGGGACGGTCGGCAAGGAAAACACCTTTGGCACCTGCGTGGGGCGGGTTAAGGCGGGGGCGATGACCTATCTGCGCTTCTCGACCGAGGACCTCCGCGGCGAAATCCGCGGCTATCTCGGCGAGGGGGAGTTTACCTCCGATCCGCTGGAGACCTTCGGCGGGGCGGGGGTCGTGCGGATCCCGCGCATGCAAAAGCTACTTAGGTATATCTGCGAGGAAGGTTTCGAGCATCATGTAGCGGGGAACTTCTCGTCGACTGCCGCCCCGGTGTATGAGGCCGCGACCAAGTATCTGGGCTGGAAGATGCAATGGCATGAGCGGGATGACAGTTAAAGGCGTGGGAGGCTGCGAGCATGCGAGCATTGATTCAGGCGGGCCTGCCGGTACTCTGCAGCTTCGTCGTCTTCCATCTTGTGCTGAAACGAAGTGAGTGGGCTCGCTTGCACCTGCCACAAATCCTGGTCGGCACCCTGTTGGTGACCTGCCTGGCCGCGCTTGCTTCCGTCGTGTTTTGCCCGGGCACAGTTCATAAAGTTCTTCTCGCTTTCGTCGCGCTTTTTTTATTGCGAATCATCACGGCTCTGCTCCCGTATACGAAACGCGAACGTGCGGCAGGTCGCGAGCTGGTTCGTGGATAGCAGCTCCGTTGTCGCCGGCGTCGATTTCGGCACCCTGAGCGTCCGCGTAACCCTGCTTGATTCGGACCGGGGCAGTCTAGGCACCGCCTCGGCCGAATACCCGCTGCACCGCCGCCGCGACGACCCCGACCACGCCACCCAGGCCCACGACGACCAGATGCGCGCCCTCGTCGAGGCGACCCAAACGGTTCTGAAGGAATCCGGCACTTCCGGCGCGGAAGTGCGGGCCATCGCGCTCGACACCACCGGCTCCTCCGTCGTCGTCGTCGACCGGCGTATGCAGCCGATCGACGAGTACATGCTTTGGTGCGACCACCGCGCCAAGGCCGAGGCGCAGGAGATCACCGCGCTCGCCCACTCCGAGGGCCTTGAAGCCATTCAATGGTGCGGCGGCGTGTACTCCCACGAGTGGGGCTGGGCCAAGCTGCTCTACTGGCTCAGGCGCAATCCTGGCCGGGACTGGGCGACCGCGTTCGAGCACTGCGACATGGTCGCCGCCACGCTGGCCGGGGTTGGCGACCCCGCCCTGGCCAGGCGCAGCGTCTGTGCCATGGGCCACAAGTGGCTCTGGAACCCGCGCTGGGGCGGCTTGCCCCCGCAGCTCTTCTTCTCCAAGCTCGACCCGCTGCTCGACCGCGTCCGCGCCCGCTTCGCCGGCGAGTACCTGACCTCGGACCGCTTGGCCGGCCGCCTCACCCCGGAGTGGGCCGCGCGTTTGGGCCTCGAACCCGGGATCCCCATCCCCGTCGGAGCCTTCGACGCCCACTGGGACGCCATCGGCGCGGGCTGCCGAGAGGGCGACGCGGTCAATGTCGTCGGCACCTCCACCTGCATCATCGCCATGGAGCGCAAGACTTCACTCGTGCCGGGCGTCTGCGGCGTGGTCCCCGGCAGCGTGCACCCCGCGTTCACCGGCGTCGAGGCGGGCCTGTCCGCCACCGGCGACATCTTCGACGCGATTGCCCGGCGCGCCGGCACCACGGTCCCCGAGCTCGCGGCCGGCCTCGGCAGGTACAACCCCGGCCAAACCGGACTTTTGCGCCTTTCCTGGGACAATGGCGACCGCACCGTTCTGGTCAACGCCGAGCTCGGTGGCATCACCTTCGGCTGGAACCTGCTCCACACCGCCGAGGACGAGCTGTTCGCCGCCATCGAGGGCACCGCCATGCACACCCGTATCGTGCTCGAGCGCATGGCCGAGCACGGCGTTCCGGTCGACCGCGTCATCAACGCGGGCGGCATCCCGCAGCGAAACTCCGTGCTCAACCAGGTCTACGCCGACGTGCTCGGCAAACCCGTCCTGGTGCCGGACGGAACCCCCGTGAGCCTCGGTTCCGGCATCTTCGCCATGCTCGCCGCCGGAGCCTTTCCGTCCATCGAGGCGGCTCAGGCCCGGCTCTGCCTGCCCTTCCGCACGTACGAGCCCCGCCCAACCGCCCACGCGGTCTATAACCGCCTTTTTGAGCTCTACCGCCGCGTTTACTTTGCTCTCGGCACCCCTGGCGCTGAGCCGGCGGCCCTGGGCGGCCTCCTGCCGGAGCTGCGGACGATCGCCGCCGCCGCTCATGCTCAACCGGCCGGCGGCCGATAACAAGAGTATGGCGAGGGCGAAGCGAACAGCAGACAACGGGAACCGGGCCGACATCCGCGACGTCGCGCGGCTGGCCGGGGTGTCGGTCGCGACCGTTTCGCGCACCGTCAACGGCGTCGCCTCCGTCGATGAGAGGCTCGCGGCCAAGGTCCACGCGGCTATCGCGGAGCTCGGCTTCACCCCGCACGGCCCGGCGCGCACCCTGGTGTCGGGCCGCAGCCGCATTCTCGGCCTCATCGTGTCCGAGATCACCAACCCCTTTTTTCCGGAGCTGATCCAGGGCTTCGAGGACGCGGCCGTCGCGGCCGGCTATGAGATCCTCATCGGCTCCACCGGCTATGAGCCGGCGCGCATGGAAAGCTGCGTCAATCGCATGCTCCAGCGCGAGGCCGACGGGGTGGCCGTGATGACCTTCGGCATCGAGGCCCCTTTGCTCGAGCGCTTCGCCGCCCGGCGCGTTCCCCTGGTTTTTGTCGACAACGCGCCTCAAAGCCCGCTCGCGAGCGCCATCGAGGTGGATTACGCGCGCGGCATTCGTGAAGGGGTGCAGCACCTGGCCGTTTTGGGCCACCGGGAGATCGCTTGGATCAGCGGACCCCTGCACCTCCACTCCGCCCGGGTCCGGCAGGAGGCCTTCACGCAGGCCATCGCCGAGATCGGGGCCAAACCGCACTCGCTCGTCGAAGGCGACCACACCCTGGAAGGCGGCATCGCGGCTATGCGCGCGCTGCTCGCCGCCGGGTCCCGCCCTTCCGCTGTCCTGTGCTCGAACGACATGACGGCCATCGGCGTGCTGCATGCGCTCCACGGTGCCGGTCTCCGAGCGCCCGCCGATATGTCCGTTATCGGCTTTGACGACGTGCGTTTCGCCCGGTACACCTTGCCGCCGCTGACCACCGTGCGCATGAGCAGCCGGGAGCTCGCCGCCTCCGCCGTGCGCGCCCTCAC
>CAXTTW010000132.1:0-6752 GCA_964247255.1 uncultured Acidobacteriaceae bacterium | reverse complement strand
ACCAAGTTCGCCTTTACCAACCTGGTCATGTACCTGGCCCCGCTCGCGGTCGCCACCGCCCTGGCGTACACGGTGGCGAGCGCCCGCGCGGGTGCGCTCGCGAGCCTCGGGCGCTTGCTCGTGACGCACTACCTGGCCATCGCCGCGTTCGCGTTGCTCGTGCTGCTGCCGGTTCTGCTGCTCGCGCGCATCCCGGTGCGGGGATTTCTGGCCGCCCTTGCCGAGCCCGCGTCCATCGCCTTTGCCACCGCGACCTCCGAGGCGGCGCTGCCCCGCGCCATCGAGCAGATGGAAGCCTTCGGTGTTCCCCGGCGCATCACCGGCTTCGTCATCCCCGCCGGCTACAGCTTCAACCTCACCGGCTCCGCGCTGTACCTGGCTCTGGCGGTGGGCTTTACCGCGCAGGCCGGCGGCATCGCAATGCCCTTGCGGCAGCAGCTGGGCATGCTTCTGGTCCTCATGCTGACGTCCAAGGGCGTCGCCGGCATCCCACGCGCGGTGCTGGTTGTGCTGCTCGCGACCGCATCCTCGTTCGGCCTGCCCGAGGGACCCGTCACGCTGCTGCTCGGCATCGACGCGCTGATGGACATGGGCCGCACCACTGTCAACGTGGCCGGCAATTGCCTGGCGGCGGCGGTGGTCGCCCGCTGGGAGGGCGTGTTTCGCGCGGAGGACGGCTCGGGCAGCCTACAATGAACCTAACTTTGTCAGAGGTGACCCCGATGCCCGCCTCCCGCCGCAGCTTCTGCGCCGGCTCTCTGCCCGCTTTGTTCGCCATGGCCGCCGCCGCGCGCGAAGGCCGGGCCGACGTAAAGAAGCCGCTCGAATCGTTCGTCCGACCCTTCGCCGACATGCAGCCCCATGTGGGCGCGGCGACCACCATGCGCCCCGTGGCCGAGGGCTACTCGGCCGAAGGCACCCGGCTCGAGGTCCACGAGACGATGCTGAACCCCGGTGCCGAGCCGCACCCGCCGCACCGGCACAAGCACGAGGAGTTTGTACTGCTGATGAAGGGCAATCTCCAGGCCACCATCGACGGCAAGACCGAAAGCCTGACGCCCGGTTCGGTCGCGTTCTGGAAGTCCATGTCGCTCCACGGGCTGCACAATCCCGGGCCGGAGGTCGCGCAGTACTTTATTGTCGCGTTCGGCGGCGAGGCGCAGGGTTGAGCGGCGGCTGAGTACCTCCGTACTCTTGCCGTCTCGCGCGGGCATCCTACAATCACGGCAGCAGGGAAGGGGCCGGCATGACACAACCCGAACTCATCGCGGCACTAGGCGGCATCATCGGCCCGGCCATCATTCCGACGACCGCCATCGTCATCTCGATCTTTCGCTCGGATTCGCGGGTCGAGGCCCTGGGCAACCGGCTCGACGCCAAGATCGATTCCAAGGTCGACGTTCTGGCGAACAAGCTGGATGCCAAGATCGACAGCAAGGTCGACGGCCTGCGCAACGACATCCGCGGCGACATGAGCATTCTCGACGGCATCGCCTACGACCACCATGGCCGTATTACGCGCATGGAAACCAAGGCCGACCCCGACAAGTAGCCGCCAACCTCCCTTGTATACTCGGGTTGAGGCAGCCCCCACCCCCGGAGGCGCTTGCGCCGCGCCCCCTCGCCGCGGCTACCTTCAGGGAGCTCATGACGAACCGCCTCGGCACAATCCAGTCTCCCGCCGACATCAAGACACTCTCGATCCCCGAGCTCGAGTCCCTGGCGCAGGAGATTCGCGAGCGCCTCATCGTTTCGCTCTCCAAGACCGGCGGCCACCTCGGCCCCAACCTCGGCGTCGTCGAGCTGACCCTGGCGCTGCACTATGTCTTTTCGACGCCGACCGACAAGTTCGTATTCGATGTCTCGCACCAGGCCTACATTCACAAGCTGCTCACCGGCCGCGAGTCGCGGTTTGACACCATTCGCCAGCCCGGCGGGCTGAACGGCTTCATGCTCCGGACCGAATCGGAGCACGACATCTATGGCGCGGGTCACGCGGGCACGGCGCTGTCGGCGGCCCTCGGCATGGCGGTCGCGCGCGACCTGGCCGACGGCACCGAGCACATCGTCGCCCTGGCGGGCGATGCCGCCTTCACCAACGGCATCACCTTCGAGGCGCTCAACAACATCGCCGACCAGACCAGGCGCCTCATCGTCGTGCTCAACGACAACGAGTGGTCCATTGACCGCAACGTCGGCGCGATCGCCAAGTACCTGCACAAGATCGTCACCAACCCGCAGATCACCTCACTGCACTCGGGTGCGCAGAAGCTGGTCGAGAAGGTAGGCGGGCGCGGCGCCAAGAACATCGTCCGCCGCGCGGAAGAAGCCGCCAAGGGCGTCCTGTTCCCCTCCTCCTTCTTCGAGGACTTCGGCCTGACCTACTATGGTCCGCTCGACGGCCACAACATCGGCCTGCTTATCGACACCTTTGAGTTCCTCAAGCAGCAGGACCGGCCCGTGCTGCTGCACGCCATCACGGAAAAAGGCCGCGGCTTCGCCCCGGCGCTGGCCGGGCAAAAGAAGTTCCATGGCCTGGGTCCCTACGATCCGGAGACGGGCCACACCCACTCGGGCGGAGCGCCCACCTACTCCGAGATCTTCGCGAAGACCCTCGTTCAGTTGGCCGACAGCGACCCCACCGTCGTCGCCATCACGGCGGCCATGCCCAACGGCACCGCGCTCGACCTGTTCCGCCCCTACCACCCCACGCGCTACTTCGACGTCGGCATCGCGGAAGAGCATGCGGTGGTGTTTGCCGCAGGCTTGGCCACGCGCGGTTTGAAGCCTTTCTGCGCCATTTACTCCACCTTTCTCCAGCGCGCCTTCGATCCGATCGTGCACGATGTATGCCTCCAAAACCTGCCGGTGGTGTTCTGCATGGACCGCGGCTCGCTTTCGGGCGACGACGGCGCGACCCATCACGGTCTGTTCGATATCAGTTATCTGCGGCCCATCCCCAACCTCGTCCACATGGTTCCGACGAACGAGGACGAGCTCGCGGATATGCTTGAAACCGCCCGCCTGCACCCTGGACCCTCGGCCGTTCGCTACCCGCGCGGGACCGGCCCCGGAGTCGCCCGCAAGGCCTCCCCGCAGGCGCTCCCGATCGGCAAGGCCCGCATCGTGCAGGAGGGCGAGGAGATCGCCATCTTCGGGCTGGGCTCGATGCTGCCCATGGCCCAGGAGCTTGCCGCCGAGCTGGGCCTCCAGGGCTTCTCCGCCGCGGTCATCGATCCGCGCTTCGTTAAGCCGCTCGACGGCGAGCTGGTCCAGCGCTACGCCCGAACCGCGGCCGCGCTCGTCACGTTCGAGGATCACGTTCTGTCCGGCGGGTTCGGCTCCGCGGTGCTTGAGGAGCTGGAGCGCGCCGCGCTCACCACCCCCGTGATCCGCGTCGGCTGGCCCGATCGCTTTATCGAGCACGGCAAAACCGACGAACTGCGGGAGCGCCACGGCCTGACCGCGCGCGCCGCCCTGGAGCGGCTGGCCCCGATCCTGCGTGCTTTGCCGAAACGCGGCCCGCGCGTCCTTGCCGCGGCCCGTTGAGCGCAAGAAGCCGGAACCAAACTCGCCAACCTCGAAAGGCATGGCTTCTCCTCTGAGGACCGGGTACGGAAGTACCGTTCGGTGCCTCACACCAGCGCTCGCGCTGAAATTGCCGAAAGCGGGCGAAAACGGCTCGCTTTCGTAGCCGGACCTGCCCCGATCGCGCAAAAGCCGCCTCACTCAACGGGAAAAGCCGCCTTTTGAACGGCGGCGAGCGCGAGAACCGAAGTTACACGCCTCCCCTCGACCTTTCCTGAAGGTGCCGAAGGCCAGGCCGGCGCACGCGGGTTCCCTTCCACGTCTCGCTGCGTCAGGAAAGCTGCTCTACTTGGGCAGCAGGACCGCGTCAATTCCGTACAAGATTCCGTTGACCTGCGGGATGCTCGTCGTCACTGCATTCGCGGTTGTCCCTTTTCCGTCCAGGATCACGAAATTACCCGACTGGATCGAGACAGTCAGGATCCCGCCCTCAACTGTCTTCAACTCAGCCTTGCCCTGACCCTTGCCGATCAGCTTCTTCAGGTTCTTCGCCGTCATTGCGCCCGGCACGACATGGTAGGTGAGCAGCGCCTTGAGCCGGTCCGCGTTTTCCGGCTTCAGCAGGTCGTCGAGCTGCCCTGCCGCCAGCTTGTCGAACCCCGCGTTGGACGGTGCGAACACCGTGTACGGCCCCGGCGCTTCGAGCGTGCTCACCAGGCCTGCCTGCTTCAACGCGGAAACAAGGGTGGTGTGGTCCTTCGAGTTCATCAGGTTCTCGACCACATTCTTGCTGGGGTACATCGCCGCTCCGCCCACGATCGGCACTTTGCTGTTCTTCTTCGCGCCCAGCCCCGCAAAAAGCAGAAACGCCATCAACCACACGCCCAGCATCCACTTCTTCCCCATCGAGTCCGCCCTTCCGGCCATTCCGGTCCCTTCCTGAGATGACCGAAGCCGCTGATGGGTGCGGCCGGGCCTTCCCGCGTACACTTGGAGCAAGCACCGCATCCCTCTATCCATGCAGCTCGTTTCCGCCCCGGCTCAGCACACGACCCATCGAACAAGCTGGCTGGTGCTCATCGGCGTCGGCAAGCTGGTCAAGGCCGTGTTGTTCGTCGCGCTCGGCTTCGGAGCCCTGAAGCTGGTGCACCGCGACCTCGTCACGCTCGTGACGCACTGGGTCACGGACCTGCGATTCGATCCGGAAAGCCGCGCCGTCAACTTCCTTCTCGAGAAGGTTTCCGACGTCACACCGCATCGTCTGCGGCAGCTGTCGGTGCTCATCTTCTGCGACGCGGTCCTCGACCTGGTCGAGGGCATCGGCCTGATCCTGGGCAAGGCCTGGGCCGAGTATTTGACCCTCATCGTCACCGCGTCCTTCCTACCCTGGGAATTTTTCGAGATCATCCGCAAGCCAAGCTGGCCCAAGGCCGTGCTGAGCCTGCTCAACATCCTCGTCGTCATCTATTTGGCGCAGAATCTGCAACGCCGCAGCCGGGAAAAACACCCCGATCCGGCACCCTGACGCTGTCTCTCCTCCGCAAATCCATAGACGCACTCGCGATTACCTCCCTGCATTCGCAATTGCCCATACATTTACACAGAACTTCCACCGCTTCCCAACTTTAGTAACCAACGACCGAAAAAGTTCCGGAAAAAACATTTGCAAAGCGCCCGGTCTTGGTTAGTCTGTGGTCGGAAGTGGTGAAAAGTGGAGCAAAAGGGAAGCGAGCTCCTCACAGCAACACTTCCTGAGGCGTCTAGAGCAATGTTTCGCGGCAACCATCCAGCCCGGGTCGACGACAAAGGCCGGCTCAAGCTACCCGCGGAGTTCAAGGCGCTGATCGACGAGCAGCACGGAGGGCAGTTCTACATCACGAGCAAGGACGGCAAGGTCGCCGAGATCCACCCCTTGAAGGAGTGGGAAAAGTTCGAAGACAAGCTGGCGACGATCCCCAGCTTCAACCCGGCGAAGAAAAAGCTTCTGGACCGTTTGAACTACTACGGCCAGATGGCAAAGATGGACGACCAGGGAAGGGTGCTGCTGCCGCAGATTTTGCGGGGCGAAGCCAGGCTGAATGGCGATGTGGTGGTGTTCGGCATGCAGCGCTACCTCGAAGTAGCCAACCACGACTTGTTTAAGCAGACGATGGAAGCCAACCCGCTGACCGAAGCCGATCAGCAGGCCCTGGCGGAGTTTGGGTTGTAGGTGGAGGCCTCCAAGGCCGGGCATGCGCTGCGCGAGCGGCACACGCCGGTTCTTTTACAGGAAGTTCTAGAGTTTCTAGCGGTGCGCCCCAACGGGGTGTACATCGACTGCACCGTCGGCTTCGCCGGCCACTCCGGCGCGATCGCCGAGCGGCTGGGGCCCGAGGGCAGGCTGATCGGCCTGGACCGGGACGCGAGCGCACTTGAGCTCGCCCGGGAGCGTCTGGCCGGCTTCGGCGAGCGAGTCGAGCTGCACCACGCGGAGTTCAGCAGAGTCGGGGAGTTTGCCAGGCCCGGCACGGTGAATGGAATCCTGGCCGATTTCGGCGTCAGCTCCATGCACCTGGACGATGCGCACCGCGGATTCAGCTTTCAGGCGGATGGGCCCCTCGACATGCGGATGAACCCGCGGGGGGATGCGCCCACCGCCGCACAAGTGGTAAATGAGGCGGACGAGGAAGATCTCGCCAACCTCATTTACGAACTCGGAGAGGAAAGGAGGTCGCGGAGAATCGCCAGAGCCATCGTGCGGGCCCGCCCTTTGGACACAACGGCGCAGTTGGCTGCTGTGATCAAGAAGGCGGCCCCATCGATGAACAGGCAGAACCGGGATGCGATCCATCCGGCGACCAGGACCTTTCAGGCGCTTCGAATTCACGTGAACCGCGAAGTGGACGAGATCCGGGCATTGCTCCAAGCCGCGCCCGAGCTGTTGCAGCCGGGAGGCCGGCTGGTGGTGATCTCGTTCCACTCGCTTGAAGACCGCCCGGCGAAAGACGCCCTTCGTGAGGGAAGGGATGCCGGGGTGTACGAGGTTCTGACCCGCAAGCCGGTGACGGCCGGGGAGGAAGAAACCAGGCGCAACCCCCGCAGCAGGAGCGCGAAGCTGCGGGCCGCCGAAAGATTGGCACCACATACGAGATCGGGCCGGGTTGTCCTGCCGCACCACAAGGCGAAAGTAAACCCCACGTAGGACCCCCACGCACCACCCCCCTTCCACACCCAGCGCTCCGGCC
>CAXTTW010000131.1:0-6753 GCA_964247255.1 uncultured Acidobacteriaceae bacterium | reverse complement strand
TCCACGACCGTCCCGACGATCTCGTGGCCTGGCACGAAAGGGTACCGGCTGTAGCCCCATTCGTTGTCGATCAGCGCGATGTCGCTGTGGCACACGCCGCAGTGTGAGACGGCAATCTCGACTTCGTCCGGGCGCAGCTCGCCGGGCTCGTACTTGTAGCTCTGCACCTCGGCACCGGCGGCGTGGACAGCATATCCTTGAATCATAGAAGCGCTATTCTACCCGCAAAGTGAGAATCTGCTCTCCTTGGAAGTTCGCGTCCAGCCCGGCGCTCCCCAGCGTCAGGACGGACTCGGAATGCACGGAGGTGCGGTCGCGGTCATGCGCGGGCACGAGCTGGTTGACCACCGAAAGCGGCACCGCGTCAAGCGTGCGGCCATCCACCGTCAAGCCCGCGTCGGGGCGCAAGAGCGAGACGTACAGGCGGTCGTCCGGGTGCAACGCGTTCAATTGCGCGACAGTACCGCTGAGCGGGACCGAGCCGCCCCCGCGCCCCGCCGCGAGCGTGCGGTCCAGCGCGGGGCCGTCGCTCACCATCAGCCGCACCTCGCCGTCGGGCAGGGAAGCGGGCAGGGTGACCGGCACCCGGACCTGCCGGGCCGCGCCGCGGTAGGGCTTCACCGTCGCCGCCACCGTGATGGTGTCGCCGGCGTGAGAGCTGGTCTGCTCGATCACCGCGCGGCTGAGGGTGTCCGCATGGCGGCCGGGCAGTATATCGACCGCGATCCTGAGCCCAGCGATCGCGGTTTGCCGCTCCGTGCTGCTGTAAAGCGCGTTGAACCTGAGCGCCAGGCCCAGCGCCGCCTGCAACGGGGCCGGCGCGCCCGCGCCGGGGGCGGAGAGCGTTTCAAGCTCCACCGGGCGGTACGCGCCCGCCACGTCGACCGTCGCCCGTACCCGGTAGCTGTCCTCCTCCGCGTAGTTCGGGGTCTGCTGCAAGGCCTGGAAGAGCGAAACGAGCAGCACGGTCGGGGTCATCTGCGGCTGGTCCAAAACCAGCAAGTGCAGGACTTTCGTCGCGTTCTCCCGTTTGAGGTCAATCTCGACCGGGATCGTCCGCGCGGGTACCCCGAGCAGGCCGCCGATCGCCGTCTGGCGGTCCTGGGTGAACGAGCCGACAACCGCCCCCGTGTTGACGATCTTGAAACTGTTCGACGTAGAAGCAAGCGTCGCCACCACGTCCGCCTTGGTCATCGGCAGGCTCACCGCGCCGGACTGCATGATCGGGTGCCCGCAGGCCAGCAGGTGGTCCGCGTCCAGGTAGGTGACGGTGCAGGTGGCCGCGATCTCGAGGTCGCCCGAGACCAGCAGCGCGCTCACGGCCGAGCCGGGGCCGAGTGCGGGCAGCGTGTCCGGCCCGGAGGTGCCGCCCCCTCCGAGTCCCGCCTGCGGCACGAAGCCCAGCCCCGGCGCATGCTCCTTCCACAGGGCGATCGCTTCAGGGGAAAAGCCGGAGAACACGAGCGGCGTCTCGATCGGCGTGACCTGGCCGGTTTGCGCCGGCTTGACCGCGCCGGGGTCGAAGTCGCGCACCTTGAGCATCTGTTCGATAGGCGTGATGCCGCCGATGGGCTCCTTCGAGAACTCCCCGATTCTGAACCCGAGCGCCCCCACCAGCTTGCCGTCGATGTAGACCGGGCTGCCGCTCATCCCGGCGACGACCCCGGTGTACTCGGCCTTCGCGCCGGTCAGGCGGGCCAGGATCAGGTCCTCGCCGGGCCCTTGCGCGTTGCGAAGCACGCCCAGGATGTCGACTCCGAACGGCTCGGGGGTTTTGCCTTCGAAGACTGTCCAGGCTGTGCCGTGCTGCCCCGCGTGGACCTGCGCCAGGGGGTAAATGCCGGCGCTGGAGGGCGGCGGCGCGGCTTGTGACAGAACGCAAACGGGGGCGAGAAGGGCGGCGGCGAAAGGCGTCCAACGGGGGCTGAGCACGTCTACAGACTAGAGCAGTCGCCCGCGAACCTCGCGTGCCCGAGAGTAAACTGCTCCCATACAGGTGTCGAATACAGGTGACAAAGACCGTGAACCGCACCCTCCCCGCTCTGTTCAGCTGCGCCCTGCTGCTTGCCGCCGCGCCGGCGCGCGCCTTCCAGTTCGACCCCAATCCGCCGCCTGTTCCTCCACAACAGCAGCAGCAGGCCGACCCGCAGGCCGGGCAGCCCGAGCAGGGCGGCCCTGGCGGCGACAACGGTTCGATCGCGCTGCCCAAGAAGAAGGAAGCTCCCGCGCCCGAGCCGCCGCCCAAAGAGGAGCCGGCGGTCAAGAATCCGCCCGAGCTCCAGAACTTCTCGCTCCGCGTGGACGTCCCGGTGGTCAACGTGGACGTGGGCGTGATCCTCGAAAAGACCCACCAGTTCGTGCCCAACCTCCAGCAGGCCAACTTCCGCGTGCTCGAGGACGGCAAGCCCCAAACGGTCAGCGGGTTCTCCCGCATTCAGGCACCCATCACCGCCGTGCTGCTGGCGGAGTTCGCGGCCAACAGCTACTACTTCATCTACGACATGCGCAACGCGGCCTATGCCTGGGCGCAATCGCTCCGGCCCGACGACTATGTCGCCGTGATGACCTACGACCTGCACACCAATATCCTGACCGACTTCACCCAGGACAAGCGGCTGGTCGCGCAGGCACTTAACTCGCTCACCATCCCTACCTGGCAGGAGACCGACCTGTTCGACGCCCTCTACGAAACGCTGGACAGGACGAGCCGCATCGAAGGCCGTAAGTACATCATCCTTGTCTCAACGGGACGGGATACGTTCTCGAAGATCACCCTCGACAAGATTCTCGCGAAGATTAAGGCGACCCCAAACGTGACGATCTTCTCGATCGGCACCGGCCAGTTCATCCGGGTGCTGGCGGAGAGCCGTGGTGCTCTGCAAGGGCCGCGCGAGATCGATTTTCTCCAGGCCGACAACCAGATGTCCACCTTTGCCCGCATGACTGGAGGGCAGGCGTTTTTTCCCCGGTTCCAGGGCGAGATGCCCGATATTTTCCGGCAGATCAACCAGTCCATCCGCAACCAATATGTGCTCAGTTACCGGCCGACTAACACCAAGCAGGACGGAACTTACCGGCATATCCAGGTGCAGTTGGTCGACGAGGAAGGCAACCCGCTCCGGATGCAGGACGAGAAGCACAAGCCGCTCAAGTACGATGTCATCGCCCGCGACGGCTACCGGGCCAAGCAGCAGGTGGAGTAAAAGAGAAGGCCCGCCGGCGAGCGGGCCTTATGACTTACAAACAAGCTGGGAGACTTCGCATTCGGGCCATCCTGGGCCCAGCGAAGGACCTGCTTCTTGCACTTTCTATGACAAGGCAAGTCCTTCGTCGCATCTTTTCTCAAGGTGACCCCACTCCTGTGCTCGATCGGAGACTGCCTAACCTCAGCCGGCCTTGTCGAGCAGGGAGTAAGACAGGTCGCGGTTCTTGACCATCTCCGCCGTGATCTCCATATCCTTGATCTTCTTATTGCCGGGCAGGTGATACATCAGGTCCAGCATCAGCTCTTCGAGGATCATGCGCAGGCCGCGCGCGCCGACCTTGCGGGACAAGGCTTCCTGGGCGACGGCTTTCGCGGCTTCATCGGTGAAGTGGAGGCTCACGCCTTCGTACTCGAACAGCTTCTGATACTGCTTCAGGATGGCGTTGCGGGGCTTGGTGAGAATCTCCACCAGCGCCGCCTCGTCCAGCTCGTCGAGGATGCCGATCACCGGCAGGCGCCCGACGAACTCCGGGATGAGCCCGAACTTGATCAGGTCCTGCGGCTCAGCCTTGCGCAGCAGCTCGGTGTCGCGCTGCTGGCGGACGTCCACCAGCCCTTCGGACACCTGCTTCTCGGTCAGCGCTTTGAAGCCCAGGGCCTTTTTGCCCACGCGCCGGCCGACCACCCGCTCCAGCCCAACGAACGCTCCGCCGCAGATGAACAGGATGTTGGTCGTGTCGACCGGGGTGAACTCCTGATGGGGGTGCTTGCGGCCGCCCTGCGGGGGGACGTTGGCGACGGTGCCTTCGAGAATCTTGAGCAGGGCTTGCTGCACGCCCTCGCCGGAGACGTCGCGGGTGATCGACGGGTTCTCGTCCTTGCGGCCGATCTTATCGATCTCGTCGATGTAGATGATGCCGGACTGCGCCCGCGCGACGTCCCCGTCGGCGGCCTGGAGCAGCTTCAGGATGATGTTCTCGACGTCCTCGCCGACGTAGCCGGCCTCGGTCAGGGTGGTCGCGTCGACGATCGCGAAGGGGACGTCAAGCATCTTGGCCAGCGTGTGGGCGAGCAGAGTCTTGCCCGACCCCGTGGGCCCGACGAGCAGGATGTTCGACTTCGAAAGTTCAACGTCGTTGCCCCGCACCCGGTTCATCTGGATGCGCTTGTAGTGGTTGTAGACGGCGACGGCGAGCTTCTTCTTCGTCTGGTCCTGGCCGATGACGTACTCGTCCAGGAACGCCCGGACCTCGAGCGGTTTGGGCAGGTGCGTGGGGGCCGCGCCCTTGGGGGTTTCACTCTTGTCGTCTTCGAGAATGGAGTTGCAGACGGCCACGCACTCATCGCAGATGTAGGCGCGGGGGTAGTCGCTGGGCGAGGAGATGAGTTTCGCCACGGCGTCCTGCGATTTGTGGCAAAAGGAACAGCGCAATGCGTCGTCGGTTCCCGTGCGCGTTTTCATGGTGCTGCTCCTGTGGTTCCGTTTAGCTCTTCGGCCGGTCGGCGATGCGGTCGATAATCTCGTCGATGATGCCGTATTCCTTGGCCTGCGGGGCGTTCATGATGAAGTCGCGCTCGACGTCGCGCTCGATCCGGTCGAGTGCCTGGCCGGTGTGCTTCGACATGAGCGAATTGGTGATCTCGCGGATGCGCAGGATTTCGCGCGCATGGATGTCGATGTCGGTCGCCTGGCCCGAAAGTCCGCCCATCGAGGGCTGGTGGATCAGGATGCGGGAGTTGGGCAGGGCGAATCGTTTCCCGGCAGTACCGGCCTGGAGCAAAAACGCGCCCATGGAAGCCGCCTGCCCGATGCAGTAGGTCACCACATCGTTCTTGATGAACTGCATGGTGTCATAGATCGCAAGGCCTGCCGTGATGGAGCCGCCGGGCGAGTTGATGTAAAGCTGGATGTCCTTTTCCGGGTCTTCGCCCGACAGGAAAAGCATCTGCGCGATGATGAGGTTCGCGATCTGGTCGTCGATGGGCGTGCCCAGAAAGATGATGTTGTCGCGCAGCAGACGAGAGTAGATGTCGTAGGCGCGCTCGCCCCGGCTCGTCTGCTCAACCACCATAGGTACCAATGCCATTGGGATCCGTTTCCTTTACGAAGCAGCTGTTCCAAGTTTCTCATAGAGCAGGGCTCCGGTTTTTTCGCGGCGCACCTGCTCGCGCACGCGCTCGATCGCCCCGTCCTTTTGAAGGCGCTCGCGGAGGGTATGGAGCGGCTCGCGGGTCTGGACCGACAGCATCTCCAGCTCGCGATCCAGCTCCGCGTCCTCCACCTGCACGTTTTCAAGCTGGGCGATCTTGTCCAGCAGCAGCGTGCCCTGCACCTCGCCGAGCGCCCCATCACGCTGGGCCTGCCGCAGGCGCGCGAAGTCGAGCTGGCGCATTTGCTCCTCGCCCATGCCTTGCTGGGCCAGGGCGCGGAGGCCGCGGTCGAGCCGGGCGTCGATCTGCTGCTGCACCAGCGACTCGGGGATGGGGAAGTTGTACTTCGCGGCGAGCGCCTCGAGCACTTTGTCCTTGGTCGCGGCCTCGGCCCCGCGGCGCTTGTCGGCGGCAAGGTGCTCGCGCAGCTTGGTCTGGAACTCGTCCAGCGTGTCGTAGTTGCCCAGCTCCTTGGCGAACTCGTCATTGAGCTCCGGCGCGTTCTTGCGCTTGATCGCTTTCACCTGGACGTCGTAGGCGATGGTCTTGCCCTGGAGGCGCGGCTCGCCGAAGTCTGCCGGGTAGGTGTACTCAAAGCGGATCTCCTGGCCGGGTTTGGTGCCGCGCAGCGCCTCATTGAACGCGGGCAGCGTGTTGGCCGAGCCGATCTCGAGCTGGATGTCCTGGCCGGCGATCGGTTCGTCCAGCGTTTCGCCGTTCTGCACCGTCCCGGTAAAGGTGATGACGGCGAAGTCGCCGTCCCCGAGCGCGCGGTCCTCCTCGACCGGCTCCATGGTGGACCGGGAGTCGCGGACGCGGGCCATCTCAGCCGCGAACTCGTCGTCGGTCAGCTCGGCGGTTTCACGCTCGACTCGGACGTCCTGGTACCCGTCCAGGTTGATCTCCGGCATGACCTCGAACAGCGCCTTGAACCGCAGCGGCTGCCCGTCCTCAAGCTCCAGCTCGGTGACCTGCGGCTGCGAGATGGGCTGGACGCCCCTGGCGTCGAGCGCCGCGCGGAAGTGCCGCGGCAGCAGCTGCTCGACGATATCCTGGCGGATCTGCTCGTCGAAGCGCTTGCGGATCAGCGTGGGCGGCACCTTGCCGGCGCGGAACCCGGGGATGCGCGCCTGCCGGGTGTAGGTCTTGAGGACGCGTTTGAAGGCGGCGGAAACCTCATCGGCCGGGATCGTCACCTCGACGTCCCGCGTGCAAGCCGGGTTGAGCGGCGGGGCGTTGGGGGCGTGCGCGTGCGGTTCCGAATGCGCATCTTGACCGTGCTCGTGCGCGCTCTCCGGCGCATTCTTGGACGCCGCGCTCTCCGGCTGGGCTTCTGCGGCGGGCGCGGCGGTTTCTTCGGGGGTGGTGGCGAGAGTGTCTGTTGAGCTCAACTTGGG
>CAXTTW010000130.1:6544-6777 GCA_964247255.1 uncultured Acidobacteriaceae bacterium | reverse complement strand
CTTTGTAGCTGCCGGAGCGTGCGAGGGTGACGGCGTAGAGCTGCGCGGACTGGCGGCGCTCGACGGCGCGGGTGCCCGGGGTGAACTGCTCGGCGACCGAGGCGGCGGTGCGGCAGGATTCGAGCTGCTGGGGATTGGCGGCGCGGGCAGCAGTCTTTTCGGGGTCGAGGCAGTTCTTCCAAAGCGGACGGTAGCTCGCGAGGAGGCGCTCCTGTTCGGCCGCGGCGGCGAGG
>CAXTTW010000130.1:0-6493 GCA_964247255.1 uncultured Acidobacteriaceae bacterium | reverse complement strand
GATCTCCGACGGTTTGCCGTTTGTAAGGAATGGGGAGAACTGCCACCGGCGAACGGCTTCAGCGGCCGGGGGGATGAGCAGCTCGGGGCCGCTGATCGGATAGATGTGCGCGACCTGCCCGGCTTGATTGACCGTGATACGGAAAAAGACGGTTCCGGCGATGTTTTGTTCCGCTGCAGCGTCGGGGTAGGCGGGTTGGACGCGCCGGGTGAGATGCGTTTGGGCTTCGGCTTCGGGAATAAAAGGGCTGGGTGGAGCGAGGGTGGAAGTCGAAGATTGAAGGGTAGAGGGCGAGGCGTGTGGTGCGGGTGCGTCTGTTTGTGCCGACGAGGACGGCGCAAGCACGAGCGCGACTGTAAATGGGACGGCGATGGCGGCAAGACGCAATTGGTGAGGCACGATGCTGCCCGGCGCGCCGCGGCGCGGTCTGTCCGAGGAGCGTACGCGGGATGAGTCTTTGACACTGGAAGACATGTGAAACCTCGCCCGCTGCCAACTTTACGAGAATGCGGCGATGGGAGAACAGGATTTTTCTTGCAGCACTATGAGGATTCCCGTTTTGGGAATGGCAACCCGAAATGGGAAGGCAGCGCCGGCGCCGGCACGGTTTCGCTTTGAGGGTTTCGCGCGGGCCATAGAATGAAGGAGCGCGCAAACTGCACACCTAGCGCGCGGGGGAAGCGGGTGCGTATGCCGCCGTATCGGTCGACGGGGATGATGGCTTTTCCTGAATTTTGCGGATTTACCCGGACGCTTGTGGTCTGGAATCTCGGGATTTATTTCGCGTTTTTGCTGCTCCATCTTGCTGCGCCGATGCTGGAAGGGCGGCTGCTGCTCCTGTTCGCGTTGACGCCGGCGATGGTGGCACACGGGTCGGTTTGGCAGCTGGTGACGTACAGCTTCATCCACGGAGGGTTGCTGGGAACCGCGCTAGAGCTGCTTTCCCTATGGTTTCTCGGCGCGTTTCTCGAAACAAACCATGGCAGCCGCTGGGTGGGGGAGCTTTACTTCGTCGCGGTTGTGGGAGCGGCGCTGGCGGCCGTAGGGCTGGCCTATGCGACGGCGGCCAGCGGGGGGCTGTTCACGGCGGGGCTGACTGGAGCTTTCGGAGGGATTTTCGGGCTGCTGATCGCGTTCGGAGTGCTGTACGGAGACATGCAGTTCACGTTATTTCCCATTCCGGTGATGATCAGGGCGAAGTATCTGGTGGCGATCTACATGTTGATCGCGGTGGCGCAGCTGTTCGGAGAGAGCCGGGTTTACGCGCTGGCGCAGCTGGGCGGGGCCTTGGCGGGCTACCTGTTCATCCGGCTCGCGCCGCGAAGGGGATTGGCGGCCGCGATGGGCCAGCGATCGCTGGACCTGCGCAACGACTACTACCGCTGGAAGCGACGGAACGCCGCGAAGAAGTTTGAGGTGTACATGCGGAAGCAGAACCGGGATGTGCGGTTCGATTCGGAAGGCCGGTACGTGGACCCGGACACCGGGCAGCCTTCAAGCAGCGCGGGCGGAAAGGGACCGCGTGACCGAAACGACCGGCGATGGATGAACTGAGCCGGCTCGCATAGCGCCGTGCCCGATGAGGCGTTAGGGCGGCTCAGGTATTCTTGGGAGCGACGCTGCCCGTCACGAATGGCAGGAAGGGCAGGGCCCCTCTTTGCCCGAGAGGAGATTTGCGTTGAAGGTTTGGAAGACCCTTAGTTGCGCGGCGGCCTTGGCTGCCCCTTTGCTTGCGCATGCACAGATTACGGCGACGGCCCCGGCCGTGAACGGGCCGGCGGATACGGAAAAGCTGGATGTGCTGGGCGGGGCGGCATATTCGCACTTCAACCCCGGGTTCGCGAACCAGGTGCGGGCGACGAATCTGCTGGGATGGCAGGGCGCGGCAACGTACTGGTTTTCGCACCTGGTGGGCGGTGAGGCGGCCATACGCGGTTTGTACGGCAGCTACGACCTGCCGGTAAACGGGTTCAATCTGCCGGCGACCTCGAAGACCTCGGAGTACCTGTTTTTGTTCGGGCCCTCGTTTCGGCTTTACGAGCGGGAGAAGTACACGGCGGGCGCGCATGTGCTGATTGGCGGGGCGTATGGGGCGTTCGATCAGGCGTTTCAGGGGTCGGGGATCCAGCCGCGGCAGATTGGGATTTACAACAATCAGTTGGCGATTGCGTATGCGATCGGCGGGTGGGCGGATTACAAGGTGGCGCCGAGGTTCGCGGTGCGGTTCACGGGGGACTACCAGCCGACGCGGTACGGCGGCCTGAACCAGAACGAGTTTTTCGGCGGAGTGGGGATCGTGTACAAGATCGGCCGGGAGAAGTAAAGCCATACTGCCGCCGGTCGGCGAGAGCGGAGACAAACGCCGCCTACGTCTTGGTAGAGTCGGCGTGCTCGCATCCGGAGAAGGATCACCCTTCGAAAACTATCCGCTGCAGCGCCTCGCTAAGTGGAAGTAAAAGCTCCCAGCAAAGCCGATGAGATGTCGAGGGTCCGTGCGGGCTAAGTTAAGCAAAGCAGCTCGCCTGGCCTGCACACAAGGGGTGGAGTCAGGTCGACTTCAGAGCGGGCCGAGCTTTGATGGGGCTGTGCCGGAGACAGCGGCAGACGATGTTCCAAGGAAGCCACCTGCCGCGAAAACCTATCGGAAGGCCGGTTCAGAAGTTCCGGATTCCACATACTTCTTCAGATGGTGCATGAGAGCGCCCCAAAGGGTATTGCAGGTTTCAAGTTTTTCGTCGAAGTCGGAAACGCCTTCGTGTCTGAAATCGACGACAGTGCCTCCGTTTTTTTCAGAGAGCCGGTAGGTGGCGAACGTACCCTGGGCCTTTCCGGGACCTGATATGCACTCCCACCGGACGAGATCTTCCGGGGTAGATTCGACAACCTTCCAGCGAAAGGGGCCTTCTTTCTCGGTGAAAGAAAGGGTCACTTCGCCGCCCATGTCCGTTTTGCCCTCTGCGCTGGGGGAGTACCAGCCTTTCAAACCCTGCTGGGTGGTGATGGCTTTGTAAACCTCACTTTTCGGTGCGTTGACGGTGATTTTATGGCCGGTCGCCGACATTGTGATCTCCTTTGGGGTAATTAGGGACGATGGATCAGGGAACAAAAGTGGAGGCTTCGCCGAGTGCCGACTGCCAGTTCAGGACATTCACGGGTACTCCGTCGGGGTCGCGCACTTCAAAAAAGCGCAGCACCCTAGAAAGCAGTACCGGATCCGGGGAGGCCCTACCAATCAACCTAGACATTGACAAGGTCCAAGCGGCGGCCGCGACCGTCAGGGCGATCCCACGCGGGAAGGACAGAGAAGCCGAGAGTTTCGCCGCAACGGCGGCTACCGCCACCAGTCTTTCGGCGAATACGAGGCAACTCACAGGGAAGCTCCGGCCACGGCTTCCAGGGGTTGGCAGGCGGGCAGAACTTCCCGGGACAGGAGACGCAAGCAGCGGCTCCAGGGTTCACGCTCGTCGCGGCAGTCGTAGGAGGTAATCAGCAAGGTGCCGAAGCCGCCGAGCTCCTCGTCCAGGAGGCGTAAGCGGCGGGCGACGGTTTCGGGCGAGCCTACGATCCAGACCTGGTCGCAGAGATAGTCGAGAGTCAAGGCTCGATCGGACATGGAAGGGTCGACCTTGAGGAGAGGGCCCAAGCCCATGTGAAGGTAGAGCGGGAGAAGGAACTCTCGCCAGCAGCGGCCCATCATGCCGTCGATGGCGCAGTGGCGAGCTTCGGCGTCGGTCGGGGCAACATAGACGTCGCGGATGACGCGCCAGTCGGCACGATGCGGGGTGCGGCCTGTTCTTTCGGCTCCCTGCTCGACGGCGTCCCAGTGTTTGGCGGTGAGGGACGAGTTGGGGCTGATGCTGAGGGAGACCGGCAGATAGCCTTTCTCGCCGGCGAGCTTGTGATTTTCGGAGTCGGGTGTAAGCGCCGCGATGGCGATCGGCGGGTGCGGGTGCTGGTAGGGCCGTAAGTGGTAGCCGAGGCTTTCAAAAGTGGACGCAGTTTGGCCCATGTTCCAGAACTCACCCACGTAATCGGGTGGTCCGGCGGTTCCGCTACGCCAAAGAGTTGTCATGATGTCCAAGGCTTCAAAGGTCATACGCCGGTTTCGGCCGCCGAAGGTGTCGAGGGCGAAAAGCCGGTGATCCGTGGGCAAGGCACTGATGCCGACGCCGAGGTTGTAGCGGCCTCGGGCGAGGTGATCGAGGTAGGCGACACGATGGGCCAGCTCGACCGGGTGATGGTAGGGAAGCAGATGGCCGAGGGAGCCGAGACGGATGGTTTCGGTGCGGGCGAGAGCTTGCGCGATGAGTAAATCAGGAGCCGGGCAAGGCTCCCAAGCGGAGGTGAAATGTTCACCAATCCAAGCTTCGTCGAAGCCGAAGGAATCGAGCCTCGCAAGCTCGTCCAAGTCAAGAGCTTGCCCCTCGGCGATGGAGCGTTCCGGCGGATGAGACGGCATCAGAAATGCGCCCAGCTTCATTCGAGTCCTTCCCCAGGCTTCGTTTCGGGTTTATGTGGTCGATCGTTCCACTCGCGCTTTGAGCTCCGGTTCGCAGCGACCCTCGACGAAGACGATCCACTCGCTTCGCAATGCGTTTTCCGGGCGCGGCTTTTTCGGCCGTGCCCGGAACTGCGTCGGATGCGGGTCAGGCGTTCTGCTTCCCGTGCGCGTATACGAAGTCGCCGTCGTCGGAAAAGGTGTAGGGATATTCGGGGCGCTGGTCGGCGATGCGGCCGAGCTTCGGCCGCAGCCGCCCGAAGGCGCGATAGACAACCGGGTAAGGCTGGCTCGCGTAGTGCTTGATGATCTCCTTCCAGCTACGCGGCTTCTCCCGGATCATCGCTTCCATTTCCTTGGCGATGGCGTCCTCGGTCATCGGTTCGGCGTCGGCAATTACTTGGAGCGGCGGGGACACGGTGGCGGCCTTGTAGGACTCCGGGTCGACCTGGCCTACCAGCGGGATGGTGCAGTCGAAGCCGATCTTGGCGACGGCGTTGGGCGGCTTGTTGGTGTTCAGGCTGGGGTCGAGCGGCAGCATGTTCTGGCCCTGCAGCAGCAGCACGCCCTTTTCCGGGTTAAAGCGCCAGGCCTGCGCCCACTTCACGCGCTCGTCGTCGTAGATGTCGATATCGTCGTCGAAGACATAGGCGGTCTTGGGCATCCACTGGCGGGAGCCCGCCAGCATGATGGCGAGGGTCTGGTTGGCGTCGCCGCCGGACCGGGTCTTGATGCGCGCGTAGCCGATGTTGGAGCAGCCGGCGGGCGGCAAGTAGACGTTTTGGACCAGGATACCGGCCTTTTTGAGTGCGTTGTAGATGTCGCCCTCGATCGCCGGCTGGAAGATGGCCATGTCGGTGCGCCCGGGGTGGAGCCCGCCGATGGTGGCGTACTGGTAAATGGCGTCCTTGCGGTGCGTAATGCAGTCCACCACGAATCGGTTGTTCTGCGGCAGCCCGCCGCCGTAGGTGCCGGTGTACTCGCCGTAGGGACCCTCGTCGTGAACCCAGCCCTCGGAAGTGATGATGCGGCCTTCGATCACGATCTCCGAGTTAGCCGGAATCGTAAGATCGCTGGTCAGGCACTTGACCAGCTTCGCGGGCGCGCCGTAGTAGCCGCCCAGCACCTTCCAATCGTCCGAGTCGACGTTGGACATCATGGACGCGAGATGGTCCAAGGTCGGCGCGCCGATCAGCACCGCGATCGGCATGTCCTTGCCGTGCTTGCCGTAGTACTCGGCCGCGATGCGTGCGCGGTGGGTGGCGTTGCGCATGTCGATGTTGGTCTCGTTCTTTGACCGGTACATGAAGCGGTAAATGCCCTGATCGGTGTAACCGTTTTCAGGGTTCACGCTGACGACGTTGGTGTCGTTGAGGTACGCGTGGCCGTCCTCGGGGTGGTGGTGGAAGAGCGGGAACATGGTCAGGTCGATATCGTCGCCCTTGTAGACCACTTCCTGGCAGGGGGCGCTGTCGACCATCTCGTGGTCGATGCTGATCTCGAAGCGCCTGGCAACCTCGGTGCCGACCTCGGAGATATCGCAGCCGAGCGCGAAGGCGTATTGCGCGCGCACGCCATAGCCGTTGGCATAGAAAGGGAACTTACAATCCTTCACCTTTTCCACCAAGATCGCCTGGTCGGGGTTGTCCTCCATGAGCTGGGGAAGCTCGTCGACGCGCTTTTCCTCGGTAATGCGTTTGACGAGGCCGGCTTTTTCCATGTCGGCAATGGACTCACGCAAGCTTTGCTGGGGCATAAAGGACCTTTCCGGTCGAAGCGATTCCTATCTGACCCCTTGGTTGCCGGAAGTTTTTATGCCGTTGCTCTTGCCTTAGAACGAAGAATGAAAATTCAGTAAAGTGGCCCGCCAGGAAGGCCGGGCCGGCAGCTGTTCCTCAGGAGGATACCTAAATAGGGTGGAGAGGCGGATGCCGGGCAGCGGGGTTAAGTTCTGGCGTTGGGGCGAAGGTGGAGTTCGCGGAGCTGCTGGGGGGT